>JABWAQ010000055.1 GCA_013360945.1 Candidatus Brocadia sp. | reverse complement strand
GGCTGAGAGGTTCATTTCGTTAGTGATGAGAGAACCATTTGATTATACTAAATGGCAAAGGACTCTTTGGATTGATAAGTCGGTTGCAGAGCTAAGTACCGCAGCTATGCAACTTAGAAAAAAATCGAAAATACAAAAAGAATAGCCTAACAAATCGCTCCGCCTGACCGCTATTCCGCTACGCTCCATAGCGGCAGGTGAGCTTGGTCGTTCGCAGAAAACATGGACATCCTGGAACATGCCCTCCAAATTTCGGTCAAGGCTCACGCAGGGCAAAAGGATAAGGCCGGAGAACCATATATCTTCCATCCCATCCGGGTCATGGCGCGATGCTCGTCCCCTGAAGCTAAGGTTATCGCACTACTTCACGACACTATCGAAGACACAGAGATCACATTTGATAATCTGAAAAGAGATGGATTTCCTGATGACTTTTGTCTACCCTTCGGCTGTTGACCCATGAGAAGGATGTTCCATACGATGATTACATCGATGGTCTCATCCATGATCTAACGGCCCTCGAGGTGAAGATTGCAGACCTTGAGGATGATTCGGATATCCAACGACTGCAAGAAATTGGACCAAAGGACATTGAGAGGCTCCAGAAGTATCTGAGGACTTATCGATTGTTGAAAGAACGACAAAACAAAAATGCGAACAAGGTGGATTAGGGCGTGTGTCTTTTCACGCCGAATACACCTTTGTGAATCGAATAATGGTGGACCCGTCTTCGCTTGGACCACCCACACCACACAATCTTTTAAATTGAAAAAGAGGAAGTTCCTTGTAACTTATCCCAGTTTCTTTAATTTGACATTTGGAAAAAAACACAGACCTTTTGTGAAACATGGTCTTCTTGTCCCCGGTAAAAATGGTCGCTATCCTCTATTAATTCCAATATCTTGGGGGGTGAAAAGCCTTCAAAACATCTTTTTGTATTCTCCACAGTTGCCGCAAAATCGTTCTGGCTGTAAATAAACAATTTCCCCTTTTTACATGCTTTTAAAAAATCAAAATTGTATCGATAAAAGGGCGTTGATATAGAGGCGAATGCCTTCACGTCCTTGCATTTCACACCTACTCTCATACCAACGACGGCGCCAAATGAATATCCCGCTATAAAAATTCCCTGTTCCTTACCAATTTGTGAAATCAAAAAGTTAAGCGCCGCGTGGGTATCCATAACGGCATCAGTATAGTCGCCACCATTCAAAGATACATCCCAATATTGGAACCGTTGGGCAATATCTTTCACATGGCATTCGCTCTTTCCCACGCCCCGGTAGTTAAACCGGAGGGATGAAAACCCCTTATCGGACGATGTCCGCGCAATACTCGTAATAACGTTGTTGTCCATGTTACCGCCCAAATTGGGGTGGGGTGCACATAACAAGATTGCAGGGGATGACAGAGAGTCTTCCTGGTATGTCAAAATCCCTTCCAACGCTAATTTATCCGAATAAAAATGTACATATTCTTCAATCATGATTCATCAGGAATTTTTGAGATAAACGGATATTATGCATACCGTAAGATTGAACCAGTTTTAAAAGGTTTCGCATAGGTATGGTATTTCTATCGTTTTCGCAGAGTTGTTTGATTTTATGATTCAGTGTCTCCTTCCATGCATCGTACAACAACCCATAATCATCGTTATGACATTCTATGCAATACTCCCGCACGGCTTTAAATGAAAGCCCGTCTGATGCGGGCTTATGGCAATCTGTACATGAAACTGCTTTGTACATCCAATCCGGCATCTTTATTCCCGTGCTTTGAATATCGCCATTTATGTAATCCTGCACATCGGCATGGCAATTCAAACAACCCTTTTCATCAAAAGATCTCCTTCCCGGGGAATTTAGCACATTTTCGTTATCCTTTGTGAATAAGGGATTCGTGATTGTTTCGTCATCTTTTTTATGATGACAGCCCCAACAATCTTTATGCTGTATAATAAGATTACCATGTGTTTTTGTATTAACGGCATCATTATTGTGACACCGACTGCACTCCAGCCCCTGTTGGGGAGAATGGGTCTTATGCCTGAATACCTCTCCATGGTACACCGTATGATATGCCAGGTAATTCACATGACATCTGTCAGTACATGAGACGGCATGATACGAGAGCTTGGCTGGTTTTATTCCGTGGTTGTCGTTTCCCCAAACGAGCGGTTGTAGTAGGGCAATGCCTATAAAGACAATGAATCGTACACGATATTTCATCATAGCGTTTCCTTCATAACTTGCTGTAAATTCGTAATGCTATAGTCTAAGAGATATTTTACATATTTAATATTATGGACGCCAAGACTGCCGTCTTTTTTGATGAGCGTATAATTCATTTCTGCTTCCTGAATACCTTTGCTTGTGCCGGCATTATACTGCCTTTTCGCCTTTGTCAGCAGAGTCTTTAACAACCTCATTCGCGATGTTACAAAACGCATCTGTTCTGTCAATATTTTATCAAATCCCTTCTCATGGCAATTATTGCATACATCGGGTTTCACGTTTGCATACCCTTGTTTATCCTTATGACAAGCGGAACAATGCAATGTTGCAAGATACATGGGATCTGGTTCCCCTTCGATACCGGCGCCACTCTTTCCCATCATAATCAATTCTTGAACCTTATAATTTGCCTTGACGGATTGTGAGTCGTAATCATCTCCATCCGGCTTGTCACCGGCATTTACCCAGGCATGTATAAGAGAGTCGTGACATGACGTACAGGCAACCTTATGCCTGTCAATATGGGCGCTATGCATATCTGACGCATTATCAAAAGTATCAGAGACATCCTTGTGGCATCGATAACAACTCTTTTTGTCTACCCTTCCATCGCCTTGAACGATTTTAAAATGACAATCAGAGCAATCCACCCTTTCATTCTCTTCGTACAAGTCGTGCTTAAAAGTCTTTCCGTATATCTCCCTGGTCTTTTCGACATGACCGTGACACAGGACACAATCGGAGATGGGTTTTCTGTTTTGGGAATAAAGGGGTGTCGTGGTATTCATAAAATGGCAGATATTGCACGTATTCACATCCGTTTCAAAATGTTTATTACCTTTGAGATTGGCATGACATGAGGTGCATCTTAACGTGAGGTTTTCATCAAACTTCTCTGCGTGTGTTTTGTGTTGAAACGGTTTTGTCTTTTTATAAGAAACCGCCTTTGCTGATAATTTACCTAACGGATGGCATGATTCAGTAGTACAGTGCCCGTCCCTTATTTCAACAGCCATTACAGCCGCGCCTTTATTTTCATGGGTATGGCATTCAATACAGGCAATGTCCCCCGGTGACGATTTTTTACAGGCGTTATTAAACAGGATGTTATTGTGGCATTTGGCGCAAAATTGTGTGTGTTTCGGTCTTGCCACTGTAATGAACATTGTGACAATAACCACCCCTACGGCAATAGCAGTGGCAATTGCAAGTTTGGTGACAATCCCTTTGTTTAATCTTTTTACTTCGGCGAACATAATATCTAAAGTTTATAAGAAGCTTCTGTCAGCAAAATATTTCTATCTTTACAAAAGGATGTCCTTACCATTTTGGCCTTTATCGTTTCTGCCCCCTCCTTGCAATTAAAATAAAACGGAATAGTTCTTTTTTCCTTGTACTGTAAGGCAGTTTTCAATTCGACAAAAAGGCTTTCTGTCTTAAAATCTACAATACGCCCTGTCTTATCCTGAAGTTCTATCGTCACAACAATTTCACGGTATCCATAATCGCCGGTGGGCACACTGTGTGGAACGTCTGTATTTTCTAATTCCAATATTCCTTCAACATTGCATTCCGAACGGATTACTTTTACGAATGACATTTTTATTGGATTCTCATTTTCTTTCAGGAAGGGCTGGAATGAAAAAAGATGCTGTTTCCCCTCTCTTTTTGGATATATCTTTTGCCATGGATCGTCCTGAATAAGTTTACGTTTTATGACAGGCATGTGACAATCCTGACATGTCTTTTTACCCTCCACGATGCCCGATTCCTGCCATGACTTTAAGGTACCCACATGACATTTCCCACACATCTCACTTGTTTTATAAAAGAGGTTTTTTTCTTTGATGGGATGAGGTCCGCGTGCGGGGGTAGGGCCGCTTAATTCACAGTCATCCAGGTGACAACTATTACAGTTAACACCTTCTGTCTGATTTACACTACGCGGCTCTATCTTTTCATTCGTAAAAATGGTCTCAGGTGCATGGCACCCTATACAAAATTTGTACCGATACTCGTTGGTTTCTTCCTTAAATGCATCGCTGACAAAACTACGGGCATGTGGTGAATCCTTCCACTCGTTATAAATATCTCTATGACAGTCTCCACATCTTTCGGATTTTGGGGCATTTGGCCCTTTATCAACCAATTCAGGGTAAACAACGCAACCAACGGGAAGAAAAAATACTATTAAAGTGAAAAGGGAAAGCAATCTTTGGAATAATTTCATGAATTTCACTTTTTTAGACACGATTTACAGAGTGAAACAGGATAAATAGAAAAGAGACTAAATTTGTTAATGTATTCTTGTTTTATAACCATCTTCTGTCTGGCTATCTTCATGCATCAGGTGTCTCTGTGGTTTATATTCTCCACACAATTCGCGGAAGATCCACGTCTTTTACTGCCTCCAAGAAATGGCCATAAAACAAAGAGTAATGCACAGAGGACTAAAATAGAAATAAATATCACCTCGTTTTGAATAATTTTATTCAACAGGTAGACCGGCAGGAGGAACCAGGCGACATGACCGGGTTTATCGACTAATGCAGGTAACGGGAATAAGATAACGGCTATCAATTCAAGAACGAACAAAAAACAGGCAGCGATGATATGCCTGAATAATTCATTCGGAAAAAATGGCTCGAGCATATCCGGATCTTTGCCTTTTGTGTAGTCTTTCATTCGAAAATCCTTTCTACGGTAAAATCACAAAGACTTAATGGGCATAAAAGAATTTTAAAATGATTTTTGAAAATGGTATCTTTACGGTTAGTCATTATTACAGGGGTTCATAAATACCCGTTTTCCTGATCATAAAGAAATGCATGCCCATAAACAATGACATGGCCAACGGAATACCTGCCACATGTATGGCATATAGGTATGTCAAAGGCATATTTCCATGTTCATTGGTATTGCGGAAGGGTAACAGCATTCCTGTGTAATACATGAGTAAAGTCAGGATAAGCAGACATGCCCCTGACACCCAATGTAACTCCCGCGGATGCCGATAAATGCCTTTAAAGAGGATACGGAGCATGTGACTGAATACCAGTCCGATCATGATATGAGGCCCAACGGCGTGGATGCGCTGGATAATCCATCCATAGGGGACGCTATGACTCACGCGTTGGATACTGGCAATCGCCTCATCCTCACCTGGAACAAAATAAAACATGAGAAATATTCCCGTGACCAACTGAATCATAAATGCAAGCAGTGATAATCCCCCCATGCACCCAAACCAACTCAACCCTTTTGGGATCAACCGTCTTGTAATATTACTTTCTATAAATTCCCCCAGGATTCCCTTGTTTTCCGTTTTGCTAAGAAATACATCAGATTTTTTAGTGCTCATGGTCTCTTTTCTGTACTTAATAGTATTTTGTCCAGTACTTCTATCACCCGATCGATGTCATTGCGGGTAATTACCAAAGGTGGCTGGAAGGTAAGTACGTTTCGTGATACACCTGTCTTTCCCGCCAGGACACCGTGATTTTTGAGATCTTCGAGGATATAGTCTATTTCTTTGATGGCAGGGATTTTATCCTCTTTGACTAATTCAATACCTACCATAAGTCCCTTCCCTCTGATATCCCCTATAAGGCTGTGTTTTTGTTTGATTTCCAACAGTTTATCTTTTAAATAGTTACCAAGGTCCTTTGCCTTCTGTACGAGTTGGTATTTTTCAATAACATCGATTGTCGCCAGAGCAGCCGTAGCCGACACAGGGTTGCCACCCGTTGTTGATGCACCGGGGCGTGTGTAAGATGAGGCAATTTTATCGTTCGTGATAAAGGCGCCAATAGGGGAACCATTGGCCAGTGCCTTGGCCATGGTCATAATGTCAGGCACAACATCCCAATGTTCCAAGGCAAACATCTCTCCCGTCCGGCCAAATCCGGTCTGGACCTCGTCTGCAATTAAGAGTACATGGTACTTATCGAGAATTTCCCGAATTACCGTAAAATACTGCGGAGGCGGTGTAATGATGCCTCCGTTACCCTGGATGGGTTCAATGATAAAGGCAGCAAAGTCACCGCTTTTAACAACATCCTCTAAAAATCCTGCACATTTTAAGTTACAGAGGGGATAGGTGAGTTCATAAGCGCACCGGTAACAGTATGCCCCTGGGATGTGGATGACATCGCTCAGAGGGTTGGGGTCTGTTCGCCACATCTGAAGGCCGGTAAGATTCATGGTAAGTTTTGTACGACCATGAAGTCCCTGCTGTACGGCAACAAACTTATGTTTATTGGTATACAATTGGGCAAGGAGCGCTGCCCCTTCATTTGCCTCTGATCCACTGGCACAAAAGAATGACCGTTTGAGCGGCCATGGGGTAATATGCGCCAGCCTCTCTGCAAGATCAACAATGGGTTGTGTAAGATAGATGGTAGTGGTATGCTGAAGCGTTCTTACCTGCTCGCAAATCTTTTCCACAATCTCCGGATTGCCGTGCCCTGCGTTCATCACTGATACTCCACCGTAAAAATCCAGATACTGTTTGCCCGTGTGGTCGTAAAGGTATTGCATCTCGCCTCTGACAATCTGCATCGGCCTTTTATAAAAATGGTAGACACATGGGATCAGATATTCCGATTTCTTTTGAAGGATGGCATCAGGGCCGATATGGTTTTTTGGCATATTTATCTCGTTCTTAAATAGAGGTTAGAAACAAGCAAAACCCTCATAGTATCCATGGACAATCATTTTATACTCTTCATCACCTCTGCTGTGCTTTTTGAATGGGTTATATCGTGTATATAGGCACCCAGGTTAAAACCCCGGGGGCTTTCTTCAACCAGTTTATCCCAATCACTTTCTGCCATTGGTAATGAGAGATTAGGATGTTCTTGTGATATGCTTAAATACTTGCGATAGGAGCGTACCAGCGTTTTTATAAGGTCGTCTTCATAATACTGCGCCTCGATTCTGAATACCTTTGCACCCGTCTGCACAAAGGAATAAATGTAGGGTAATACGCAAATATCCCTTGCAAGCAGGAGATGATTACGGCAGTATTGATCTGTTTCGATGGTGCGTATTTCTCCCCGTTCGTCCTTGAGGGCGTATCCTATATACTGACAGACCTGCCTGCAGTTGTCCTTTTTATGTGTTTGAGAGATCATCATGGCCGGGATACAGTGTTCAAGTATCATGCTGGAAACAGGTCCATGAACAATACATTCCACAGGAAGAGATGATTCGTTTGATATCTGTTTCAAATGTTTATAAGAACATTCCAAAGAAACTGTGACTCCGCAGGCGCCTGATTCCTTCAGCAGGTTTACTGTTTGTACATTGAGTACATTGAATGAATGGTCTCCTAAAATGTTTAAGCCAAATTCCTTTGCCAACCGCATGGCACCCAAATTATGCACCAGTACATAATCGACACCTAATGATGCGGCCTGCTCAAATAACCATGCCATATCAGCCATCTCGCGGGCGGTAGTTATGCGGGGTGTCCCTAACCCTATGGTTTTCCCTGCATCATGGACTCTTTCACACGCCTCACGATACGATAACTTTGTCCAAAACTGTTTCCTCAACGGCGAGACATCTCCACTTATGTATATGCGATCTGCTCCTTCATTCAGCGCTGCCTTGAGTGCATACAACGAGGTTACTTTTACCGATAATAGTGGATAATCACAATCTGAGTTTTTTGTTTGAAAGTCCGTTATTCTCCCTCTCTCAGTGTCCACGGTGGTTTGTATTTCAAAGGGATTATTATAAATATCTTCTCTCGTGAGTGAAAATTCCTTTGCCGCACGGCTTAAGAAGAGTGGCTCGCGGCTTCCTGAAATATCAACGAGAGAAGCAGATGAAGGGGTAAAGGCCAATGACGTTGTAAAATCACGTACCCGATGGTTGTATAATTGCTCGTACTCACTCGAACACAAATAGTATGTTGCGGGGTTATCGAGATAGGCATCTATCGCTTTCCGGTAAATACCAACAACTACTTTTAAAAAATCGGCGTGCCTCATGCGGCCCTCAATTTTAAAAGAACAAATCCCTGCATGGACAAGGTCGGGGATGTGCCTCAGGAGGCTCATATCCTTCATGGCTAAAAAATGTCCGGATGGCAGGTCTCCTATGGGCTGTCCCGAAGCGCTTTCTACAAGGGTGTAACGCCACCGGCACGGTTTCATACACTCGCCGCGATTTGCGCTCTTGCCAAAGAGCACACCGCTGGCATAGCACTGCCCGCTCTGGCTAACGCACAGATCGCCATGTACAAAATACTCAACTTCAATCCCTGTCTTTTCGTGTATCTCCTTCACCTGTGCAAGGGAAATATCCCTGGAAGTAATAATGCGGCTCACTCCCAATTCCTTCAATGCCCATGCAGATTCAATGTTATGAATATTCATCATGGTGCTGACATGGACGGGTGTGGAAATGCCCAACTGCTTTATCAGATGCAATACACCAAGGTCCTGAACGATAATGGCATCAACTTGAATTTCGCTTAAGAAGCTCAAATAATAAGCTATATTACCGAGTTCATCATCACTTAACAAATTATTTACCGTGATATACAGCTTTACTTTCTTTGAGTGGGCATACCGTACGGCATCTATGATTTGCTCATCTGTAAAATTGAAATCCGACCTGTGAAGCCGCATATTAAAACGTTTACCACCAAGATATACCGCATCAGCGCCGGCATCGATCACGGCAGTTAATGCCTCCCATCGGCCGGCAGGAGCAAGCAGCTCGACTTTGCTTTTCAATAACTTCATACTGTCCTTTCAGGGGAAAAGTGCTTTAAACGTGTCTGTTTGCCGGTTCAATCGCTCTCGATTGAATCCAAACATTTGATATGTTTCCATATTTATATCACGAGTCCAGGTTCATATATCGTTTCAAAACTTACGGTTCATTTTTTAATAAACCCCTACTTTTACATTTGCCTCCAATCCGTCTAATAACGATGGATTTCTGACACCGTCCTGATAAATACCGAGGGATTGAACGTCTTTGGCAGGCGCAATACGAATGGCCTCATCCCTCTCGAACATATTGGGAATAAAAAATGACTCATCGAGTCTATGGCATACTACCTGTCCTCTTTCTCCATATTCAACTACTTCAGCAAGGCGATATTTGTCCGGTTGAATACCGTTTTTTGTTGAAACGATCTGTACTACCATGCGGGGGCCTGGAGGATAATAATTCAAATCACCGTTCTGTGATTCCGTAATTTCCATACAAAGACCAAACAGGGTATTCCCGTAACCTGCAATATGGACGGCATAAGGGAAGATATCGGTTTTAAATCTTTTGAGTTGTTCTTTCCCGATGGCAACGCCGCCGTAGTGGATGCCGCGTATCTGTATTCTCTGCCCATAGTTCATTGCCTCAGCCAATTTTATCAGCAGAGGCGGAGTTGAATAGATCACTTCGATATTCTGTCGTTTTATTACGTCCAATGCCTGTTCAATAATATGGTCAAGATACCTTTTATATCCAAGTGAGTCGGGCTTTAGCTTCTTCACCCAACGCGGATCCATATCTATGGAAAACGGATCCATACTACCCATGCTTTTTGCTACAGGGCCAACAGCTTTGCCGATAATATGCGGACCGCTGGGTCCCACCCATAACCAATTAACCGCACTTGGAAAGCCTCTATACACGGCAATATACCGAAACCACTCTACAAAAGTCATGTAGAACTCATTCTTCAAATAGGCCGTTACTTTTGGAAGGCCGGTTGTTCCCGCCGTTTCTCCCAATATCAATTCTTCTTTATTTTTCAGGTAAATTGCCGGAATAAAATATTCTAACGGATAACGACGGAGATCTTCCTCCTCCATCGGACCCAGAATATGCAGATCGTCCAGAGAAGAGACGTCCCTTCTTGCATCTATACCCAGCATCTTTTCCTTTTGTAACCAGTATGGTGAACCATTTACAGGATCAAAGTGAACTGATATTATGTGCCGCACCCACACATCTATTGGCATTCCAAACCATTTGGCATCCTGAATGATGGATATGTTCGGGTATTGATTTAAACCGTTGTATTTGCACTCAGTGAAACGATCTGAATATGGCGGGGTATTATTGTTATTGGTTCTTATTCCAGCAGAGATCATAGAAAAATTCCTTCTTGTTAAATCGGATCATCAGCGACATTTTCCATATAACATCAACCGCAGGGGCGTATGGCGATACGCGTCTACTACCCTGCGTTTCATTTAAAACCTTGGTTTAAACAGCATCAGGCAGCTGGGCGATATAAATAAATCGGACATAATTGCATTTAACATGGTCACGCTCGTGAGCACGCCAAAATATTGTACGGGTTTGAAACCCGAAAAGGAAAAGACCATAAACCCAAAGGCTGCCGATAAAGAGGTAATCATGGCGGTTTTCCCCACCCCTTGCAACGTACGGCATACCGCCTTTGAATAATCACTATCAACGGAGATTTCCTTTTTAAAACGGTAAAATATGTGAATGGTGTTGTCGACTGAAATCCCCAGAGCAATACTGGCAATCATAATCGTCGCTGCATCAAGCTTCATTCCGGCAAATCCCATCAAACCCAGGGTTATGGTACTGGGCAACAAGTTGGGTATGACACTGATAAGCCCAATCCTGACCGATTTTAGGACAACTGCCGTTGAAATAAAAGTCAAAAAAAATGCCAGGGAAAATGACTGTATCTCACTCCAGAGGATGTTATCCTGAACACTGATCAACAGGGGAACAATACCGGTGATGTGCCAGGATAGCGCAGTTGTATCAAGATGTCTGTGGATGTATTCTTTTATGGAACTTATAACTTCCTGATAACGTTTTGAACCAACCTGCTTCATTCGTACCGATATCCTTGCGTCGGTATGCTCTTTTGTATACAAACGATTGACGTATTTATTACCATATACGGAAGCCAGTTTTATGTAATCGGTGGCCTCTTTTTCAGTCCCTGGAATAGAGTAATACTGCGGATTATCTCCCTTCAAAATCTGATGTGCCTTCTGGATATAGTTCGCTATTGAGAGGGAACCGGTTACCTCTGGTATGCTATGGAGATATTTTTGGAGGTCTACCAGATTGTTCAATATGTTTGGTTGAAGTACACTGATGCCATTCGTTGCTTCAGCAACGATTTCTACCGGCAGCAAACCCATGAGATGCTTTTCAATATAATTATTATCCCTGGCAATCTGACTTTTCTTCGGGAAGGAGGCCATGATATCAGATTCTACCTGAAGTTTTGAGATGCCCCATGCAAAGAATAGACCCGCAACACAACCACAGATAAGGATAAGACCCTTGTACTTTACAATAAAACGACCTAACAACAATAGAAGAAGTCCAAATCCTTGTTCTCTATCCTGCTTCTCTGTGAAAGGGTCTTTTCGTGAAGGCACATTTTCAACGGCCATTTCATCTATAGCCCTCCCATCACCGGCAGAGATATGGGATGGGATACAGGAAAGCAGTACCGGTATAAAGGCCATACTGATAATGAATGACAGTGCAGCACATCCGCTCATGAATAGACCGGTGATGAAAACAGGTGGAATTGTGCTGATAGCCAGCGACACAAATCCAATTGCCGTTGTGATACTGGTCATAAAAATGGGGATGCCCACATGGCGTACGGTGTTGTATATGGCATCTTCTTTATGTACGGAAAGTTTGCTTTCATGGTAATAATGATTGATCAGATGGATCGAGGTAGAAAGGGCGATGATAAAGGTCAGGGGAAGCAGCATATTTGAAATCATATTCATTGTCTGGCCAAACAGCACAAAGCATCCCGTAATCCATATTAAACAAACTGCAACCGTCAACATGGGAATTATTACCCCGGAGATTTTTCTAAACAGGCATCCTAACACAACAATTGACATCACAAACATTAGTGGAGTAAATCTGCCCATATCTTGCTTGGACATGCGATCCAGTTCTGCATTTACCACAGAGGGGCCGGCTAAATGATATCTACGGTATTTCCTCCCGGTATCAATCGATCTTACAACCGTTTCATGAAGTATCTTTCTAACCTCGGATACCAATTGTTTTCTCGATTCTGGTCCGAGTCCCTTGACCGTTGCCAGGATGGCAGTGGACTTACCGTTTTTTGAAATGATATTGTTTCGATACACCGGGTCGGTAAGCACTTGCCGCTTAAAGATGTTCATGAAAGAATGACCTTGTTGAGCCTTAACATTTTCCTTAAAGCCGGGTGATGTAACTTTATCTTTATACACGTCTGCCAACGAGGTCACGCTTACAATCCCATCCAGTTTTTTTAACTTTTCTGCAATCGTATTAACCTCACGGATACGATCTTTCGTAAACATATTAGCGGCACTGAAGGCGATCACCAGGAATTCCTCATCCCCAAAATTCTTTAAAAATATTCTGTAATACTCCAGGTCTTTATCGTTTTTTGAAAGCCAGATCTCGATGGAGTTATCTGTCCTCATTTCCCTGGCATAATAACCCAAAAATGTGGTTATGCCCAGTACACAGGCCAGTATTATTATTCTATATTTGAGAAGGATTCTGACGTATTTCTTCAATCTATTACATGGGGGATTTCAAAAAATGCGGGGTGCATCGAATCCGTTTGAGGGTTTCTTTTGAAAATAAGTGTTACCTGGCGTTTTTTTGTGGAAACATCTAATGTATTCAACGTATCATCAAGCACATGATCTTTTATTTCTTCAAAAACTTTCTTTTCAATGATACAGATTGGTTGATGGTCAGGGGCATTCATAAAGGTCTTTAATTCTTCTATACTTTTAATCATTGGGACGTGCATCTTCAGGTTCAAATTTACGATATTCCATAAAGACCCCCCTAGTTTATATCCACAGATATTGTAGGTATTCAGGTCTCCCAGGTCTTTTTTTATCGCATAAGTCAGCTTCGTTCCAAAGGTTTCATTCCTTGAATGGACAGTAAGACTATGAACATATATTCCCCATCCTATGACGGCTGTGAGCATACAGACAGTAAAATACACGCGGACTGGTTCATTCTTCCGGCGAAGAAGCAAAAATACTTTAATTACTACGAGAAGCATCACCAGAGAGAGGACTATTCCGGCCCACGAATATTTGAAAAAATAGGCAGGCGCAACAATAATCAGGATTGCCGTCAATCCAGCCATTGATAAAATAATCCAACGAACCGATGAGCGTACCCAGGAAGGATGAATGACCGACCCTTTCAAGGTGTCATCAATGAGAGCCGCCACCAAGATCGATAATGCAGGATAAAGGGGGAGCATATACCTCGGGTGTTTTGCTTTAGCCACGCATAGAAATGCAAAAACAAACACAGCCCAGCAGAAAATGAATCTAAGGTATTCTTCTCCCACTCGCCATTTTTTATGGGCATAAATGGAGGCGAACGGAATGAATAATGACCACGGGAGGAAATCAGTCCAAATGCTGACAAAATAATAATAAAACGGCTCGCTGTTATTTACCGGTTTATTCATACGGGTCAGAAACTCTCTCTTTATGGTAGCCATAAAGGGTTCAAACCCCACCTTTATGCAATATAAAATACACAAGCCGATTATCAGCATGATGAGCATACTCCCCCATCGCCATTTCAGTTCTTTAAAGGCCTTTAAATCCCTTTTGAAAGCCAAATAAACCACAATAATACCTAAAATAAAGATAATTCCCAGAGGCCCCTTTGTCATAATAGCAAAGAACATGGAAAGATGCGTACCGATATAAAATTCCTTATTTTGTTTGTATCCGAGACAAAAGAAAAGGAGGGCTAGTGCTACAAAAAGGGTAAAGAGCATATCGGGGAAGGCGGATCGTCCATACCAGAAATATCTTTGAGAAGTGGCAAGGATGATGGCTGCGATGAAGGCAGTGCGCTGATTCAAAAATCTTTGGGTAAAGTAATAAATAACGAGGATACTTGAAAGGCCGGCAATGGCGCTCGGCAACCGGGCGGTAAGTGGGGTTACTTGATCTCCGATGGAAGAAAAAAGGGCAATCAACCACATTAACATGGGTGGCTTATTCATGTAGGTTTCGCCGTGTTTATGGAGTATTAGCCAGCTTCCACCTTGCATCATCTCCTGGGTGATCTCTGCAAACCGGCGGGCATCCTTTATCTCAAAACTCCTGCCGCCCAGTTCAAAAAAGAAAAGAAAGATGCTTATACCAACAAGGCTACAAAACAGATAATGTTGTTTTAAGAATGCATGCAATCGATTCGTTTCCATCGACAAAATTCCATAGGTTAATTTACTTTTATGCATACTCTTAATGTTATTCAAAACCCTATAGATTTTCAAATCAATTACTGCTGAAATCCGTACAACCCGCTAACCCGAACGAGTCGGAAAAGCTACCGGACCCAAATATATTCCTAAGCAGTTTCCCGCTCATACCCATCTTCCCTATCCTCTTCATCATAAACATCGTTATCGTCTTCGTCATAATGACCGCCATCATCGCTGTTCCAGTGGTTATTACTCAAAGAATGGCCATAGTAACATGCCTTAGCCTTAATACCGCTATGCGGTGAAGGATAATTTGAGATTGCGTTGGTTGTAATATCCGGAATTGATACTATTGTTGTGATGAAAAAAAGGCTTATCATAACCAGGAATAATAGCTTCAATATTATCCTTTTCTTTCCTTGTACAAACTTGTACCCCACACTATTTTTCATAACACTACTCCGTTTCTTTAAATACTACAGGTACTCAACAAGAATATTCATCTTTAACGCTAGTAAAATGTCACCTTTTATGTCCACCTTTCCTTTGAAAAAAGCCTGTTGAGGCGTTATTTCGCGTTTAATAACGGATAGAAACGTGGAACTATCCAGGAGAAAGGTACAGGCAGGCTTCTCCTGTACCACCTTCGCTACCTCCTTTACAAAGCCTTTTTCCACTGCGATGTCCCATACCCCGTTTTCGTCATCCGTGATCACAAACCGGATAATGGCATTAAGGCCGGATATTTTGGGAATAGAAGATTTATTCACCCTATCTTTTAACAGCCGGTTAAAATAATCTGCGTGATCGATATTCAGGGGGATTTCCGGTCTTTCATTCATTTGTCTTGAGCGATTGATTTGTCACGGAAACTCGCCGCATTTGCAGCGATTTGCCTTTTCTTGCCCCAATTGGTATCGACGGCATACTGAATGAAACGGTTAATAAGTTCCTGTGTAATCAAGGGACACTCGACCCCTGCACCACTCAACTGGTTTCTTGTGCACGTGGTATCAAAATAAGGTTCTCCAAACATGTAGGGTTGTAAAGACACCGTTCCTTGCAAAAACAACTTCTCCTGTAAGGTTGCGGGATGGGTTTGAAATTCATACCGCGGCACTATCTTTATACGATGAAAACCCGTTGCGACCTTCATCCACTCAGCAAGTTCACCAAGTGTCGGGGGTGACGGATTCACGATATGAAATGTCCTGTTTATACTCTTAGCCTGCAGAGAAATAGCGACTATCGCCTGTGAAACATAATCCACAGGGACGAGATTTATCGTTTCGTGTTTGTCACCAGGGATTCTCAAAGAGACAGGATGTCCGATGCTATTTTTGCTACTCAACCGTGTATCCATGCTCCTGTTGCGCAATTCATAATTTTTAAAACGATCCAGCCCCTTGCCAAACACATAAATATTATCATAATTTTTTGTAAAACCTGTCCTGGAATCGCCTACAATGATACTGGGACGATAGACCGTTATGGGAATATTATATTGTCTGGCAAATTGGCTCAATAATATCTCTGCGTCAAATTTTGATTTTTCGTAATCATTATTAAACGCCTGCCCTTTCTCTAATTCGTACTCAAAGACGGTATCCCGTCTGATTCCTGCAACATAAGCCGTGCTGATATAATGGAGCTTCTTGGGTTTGTTTGAAAGGCAAAACCATACGATGTGTTCCGTGCCATTCACATTGGTATGTACCAGGGTGTTGTCGTGTCCATTGTTGAACTTTGTTGCAGCGGCACAGTGGAATACTTCATCAACAATACTTGATAATCGCATGTAATCCTGTTCATTGAGCCCAAGATACCGTTCAGTAATATCTCCATCAATTATTTCAATACAGTCTGGCAGCATGTCAAATACAGATTTCCCGGTCATAAACGATGGGAAGACTTCTGATATCCGTTCCTTTATTTGAATGTGACCTGGATTCCTGATGAGTAATTTGAGGTGAAACCCTGCCTCAAAAAGTTCCCTTGTTATGTAACTTCCCAAAAACCCAGTCGCGCCTGTTATGAGTATTGTCTTTTGTTTCATTAGATTACGTTGTAAAATTGGTAGAGGTATGGGAGCAATAGATGTACCAGATGTTTTTGGAAAGATAAATAAATGTGGGTATATACTGTAAGTATTTTATCAGTGCTATAGTTAGGAATTATATAAATTTTTATTACCTATATTTAAGATCGAGTGTGGTTACAAAACTATTGTAAAATTTACATCAATAATTGTAATTATTACAAAAGTATCACGTGAGAATTGATCCTCAGCTTATAAATCAGGTAATACCTATAGCAGCACTGCCGCAAACAAAAAAGCTCAACCACAAAGAACACAAAGTATTACACAAAGATCACAAAGAAAACCTTACAGAAGAATGAAGTTTTTACGGAGTAATACTATAGAGCAATAACCCTTCCTTTCCATTATCTATGTATGGGTTGCCTTCAAATTTTTCTATTGGTGTGTTTCTCGTTCTGAATTTCCCGAACTCTCCAGAGGTATGAACTAAGAGTATGTCTTTAGGTCTATGCAAGGAGGATTGCAGATCAATATTTAATGCGACGGCATTCCTTACATTCCTGACATCCCATAGAGGCGCATAATAATCAAAAAACCTTTTTTCTTCACGGCAGTAGACCCTTGTGGAAATAGTATTAAATTGCCTTTCGATAAATTGGATAAGCTGTATTGGCGCAGGGATGGTATCATGATATCGGATAACTATTTTTAGCGATATTGCTGACATACTCAGAATAAATACCGAGATAAGAAGCAGTGAAAGAACCCTGTCGCCCTCTTCATATGCCTTGCATAAGCCGTTCGCAATCAGCATTAAAATCATCGGTATGACGGGGAGTATGTGCCGGGGATTTGCTGCGTTTTGTCCGAGAATTATCCAGAATGTATAAGGAATTATATAAACCCCTAAGAACCACCATCGGCGATCATAGCGGCAGCGTTTGAGTAAATACAGAACTGAAATTATCATGATTATAGAAGGAATCAGCCTCAACAATGAAAAATCGTACCACCAACCACCCAGCCCATAGACCCAGACAGATTGTGTCAGATAGTCAATTCTCCTGAAACCACCGAAGGTGATGACCGAGCCACCCCAATCGGTAAAGTGTCCGTAAGAAAATGAAAAACAGTTATGCCAAAAAGAATACCAGCCTGCAAGGTTTATTTGAGGGAACAACCATAAACAGATACCGGCTACAAATCCTGTCAATCCGCAAACGATAGCATGTGCTGCCAGGTATCTTCTCTGAATGGACAAATAAAATAAGACCCCTGCCCACAAAATAATAAAGGGGAAATAGGAAAGACGCACGCCTAATCCAAGACCTAATGCCAGGCTGCCAATAAAAAGAGAATATCCCTTAACGCCGTGACAATGTTTAAATACACGGTATAAATAATATGTGGATAACGTTAAGAAGAACACGCCCATGGCATCTGAGGCAGGCCTTTCCGCCTGTAACCAACACAAGGGATTGATAATATAAAAAACCACGGTTAACACGGCAACCTTTTCAGACAACAACAGTCTGGCCAGGAAATAGAGTGGATAAACAGTAAGACTGCCTAAAAGCACACCTGGCATTGCCAGCGCCCAAACCTCGTGATGAAACAATTTGAAAAACACCCGTGATAGAAATATATAGACAGGATACCCTGGGAAGTGCGGTTGAAGGAGGGAGAGGTCATAATCACGAAGGCCTAAGGCAAAGTTCACACTGTCACAGCTATCGAGATATCTCCCCATAAAACAGAAGCGCATCAAAAGGCAAATAAGAAACAAAATACTCACCCGATACCGAAAATTAAGTAATATATGTCCATACCGGTTTTGTTTATTTTGCCTGAAAAACAACATGAATCCTCATTTACAAGGGATGGTTTTCATGATTTATAGCAAACCTACCATCTAAAAATAGCCTGGACAAACGATTTTCCATGTATTCCTTCCCCAGGCTCATTCTCAAGCTCATACTCAAACTTAAGTTCGACATAATCTATGGGAAAGTAATTCATACCGACAGCGAGCCGATCTGCCTCATTCCCATCGGTAACATCCCGGTTAGGATCCACAGAATCGAACCGGAGGACTCCCTCCAGATATTGTACATAATCCAAACGAAACGGATGCTTATATGATGTTTGGAGGTAATAACCATTTCTAAGGTAATCACCGCCATCAGCCGCTTTTTGTTCCACACGGCTGGTAATGTACTCACCACGAACTTCAAGGTTGCCTCTTTTAAACAGGATATCTGCCCCCAGAAAATCGATATCCAGTTGATTGTCCTCATCATACTTTCCCCTTGAATATGATCCGCCAATTTCCAGTCCTGGCAGGAACTCATATCCGAGTCTGCCGCCAATGGTCTTGTTGCTGTTATTATCCCGGAGTTGTTGCACATCTTTTGGTTCAGGTCCTTCCAGGCCATTTGTCACGGCGAACTCATATTTCAACAGGGTAGTATTTGGTAAAGAAATAGACCCATAAAACATCCCGCCAATGTCGGAATAAGTTCCCGGTATAACCCTGATCGATGGAAGGGGACGATCCACCAATTTATTTAAAGGGGCAGCTTCTACAAACCTTTCTATGCCCAAAGGGAATTTAAATTTCCCTATACGAAATACCAGCAGTTTATCAATTATCTCGTAATCAAATTCAAATCTTTCCAGTTCGTATTCCTGAAAACCCTTTTTGATTTCGATCTCAGAATCAAAAGATAGCCTCTTAAATATCTGTTTTCCTACCCAAAGGGTAAGTTCATTTTCCTCTGAAAATTTAGACGACGGTTGTTGCGTTTCATCATCCCGACCTTGAACTGGAGATGTAACTGCAAAAAATCCATGGAACTGAAATTTTTCCCGGTCTTCTTCTTTTGCAGAAACCGACTCGACATTAAAATAGTAATCCTCCGGCAGGATAGGTGCTTCTGTTTTTGGTAGGTTGTCTGAGTCGGCTCTGGCGGTTGTAGTCATAATATGCCCCCGATCTTCCGCATAACAGGTAAACAGCAGGGAAAAGGAAAACCACAGAGACGCAAAAAACACAAAGAGAAAACAAAACATTTTATTTTTTATGTCTTTCTTTGAGCCTTCATGGTGTCTCATTATTATTCAGAATCTGTTTGTCCGTCCTCAAAATAAGGGAATGCCTTTAAGAGTAAAGCTTCTATTTCCTTTGTTAAGGTCTCAAATTCCTTTACATCGGGCTTTACTGCCCCTGCACCTAAAAAACCCATACTCCCCAGGGTATCTCTTGCCTTTACGAACCTGTTGTAGATACTTTCGTGCAGACGGGTCTTATGGCGAACATCATAATCCCTCACATTCCCTGCGAGCAAGGTAACATAATACTCCTCAGCCAGTCTTAGTCGCACTTTAGAGCGAACAAAGATTTCTAATTTTTCCTGACGATTGTAATAAAATTTTTCGCAGATGGCAAAAAATACAAAGTTGGCTATTTGATTAGCCAGCGTCTGAAAATCATTCTGCCGGATCGCATCTTCAATTCGCGGCTTAAAGTCTATTTTAAATATCTTATAAATATCCGCAAAACGATCATTAATGCCTTTGACTTCCACGGTAACTTTTGGCCAATTAGCCTGTCTGCCATGGAGAATAATGGCCTTGAATACCTTGATCAGGGGGTCTTCTTCCCTTGCATATCCATAGCCACTGGTGATATTTTGAGCTGAGATTACCAGACAGAAACAAAAAACCAGATAAATACCATGAATTTTTCGCATAATTTTCATCGTTCAACACGAGATGTTTATCGATCTCTTCGAGGTTTCTTTCATCTGTGTGGAGTGTCTTGCTGTGAGGGGTAGATTGTTCCTGTAAGTAATTACAGGATGAAATAGTAAAAAGGATAATGAAAGCGAAAAAAATGTTTTTTCCACTTAATCAAATGTTAAGGAAATTCATAATTTTGCCATCATGGAGGGGTATATTGCAATACGCCTCTCCAGACGGTTGCAAATGAAATCATTCTGTCGCCGTCTTCTGCAATCCGAATCCATCGCCTGAGCCCGTACCCAGTGCCCTTTTCTTTTTATAGATCAGCATAACATTGCGCAAATAGATAAAAAGCCCTGAACATTGCCCCAGGATGAATACCGGATCACGCCGGTAAATTGCATACGTCAGCAATATGGCGCTGCCTGCCATACTCAGGTACCAGAATACTTCCGGGATAATGCTCTCTCCTCGCTTTTCCGAAATAATCCATTGTACAAGAAATCTTGATCCAAAAAGGAATTGTCCAATAAAGCCTAAGATAACCCAGGCGTTGATGTGTGTCATAAAATTAGTCATTGTCTACCTCATAATTAAGTTTACGTCTTTTCATCCATCGTACAACCAGGAGGTCTATGAATGCCCTGAACGCCCTGTTCGATATACCATATTTTGATTTCCCGAACTTCCTTGGATAATGGTTTACAACAATTTCAGTAACTGTAAAACCTTCCATCTTAAACAAGGTTGGTAAGAACCGGTGCATGCCATTAAATAATTTGATTTGTTTAAGACATTCCCGCCGATATGCCTTCAGGGAACATCCCGTATCTTTTATATCTTCCTGAGAAAGTTTGTTTCTTATAAAATTAGCCACTTTGGAAGAAATGCGTTTTATCCACGGGTCGTTTCTCTTCTGTCTCCAGCCACATACCATGTCATACGTAGTAAGTTTTTCAAGTAATTTCGGGATATCCCCAGGATCATTCTGCATATCTGCATCCATTGAAACTATGTATTTGCCCTGAGCATGTTTAAAACCCGCGTCCATTGCCGCTGTTTGACCTGCGTTTTTCTTAAAGTGGATTGCGCGGAAGTATGGATGTTTCGCACACCATTCATTCAATTTTTCGGTACTGCCATCAGTACTGCCATCGTTTACAAGGATTACCTCATAGTTTTGATCTCGCATGATGCTGATAATAGAGTTGCCTAGAGGTTCAATGTTATCGATCTCGTTATATACGGGAATAACAATGGAAATGTCTGGATGCACCAATTACCTTTTGCGAAATCCAATGAAAATTTATGTATGTATTTATAAAATTGACGCTTAATTATAAATCAAAGTTTATTGAATTACTAAAAGAAATTCATTATAGGTCAATACCATAAATCTTCAGTTTGTTGTATAGGGTTTTCAGCGATATACCAAGGACTTCTGCCGCAAGGGTTTTGTTCAACTGCTTTTCATGCAATATCCTGAGTATATGCTTCTTCTCCACTTCAGAAAGAGTTCCTTCTGCAGCCCCGGTTCCCTGCAGGGCTGTGGATATTCCAAGTACGTTCTCAGGCAAATCTTCTACCGGGATGTTCTCACCATCCGTCAGTACCACCAGGCGTTCGATCGTGTTTTCTAATTCACGCACGTTGCCAGGCCAGTTATATTGCGCCATTGCCATTAATGTTTCAGGAAGCATCCTTTTCTTTTGAGTGGCTGGGCAGAAATTCCCAAGAAAATGGTCAATCAAAAGTGGAATATCCTCCCGTCTTTCACGCAGAGGGGGAAGGGATAAGGTGATTACATTTAACCGGAAATACAGGTCTTCCCTGAATCTTCCGTTTTTTACTTCCTTCGCCAGGTTTTTATGGGTCGCAGCAATGATACGGGTATCGACCGTAATTGCCCTGTTTTCGCCAACACGCCGGACTTCGCCTGATTGAACAACACGAAGGAGTTTGGCTTGCGTGTTAACCGTGAGTTCTCCGATTTCGTCTAAAAACAATGTGCCTCCATCCGCTATTTCAAATAATCCCATTCGTGATTCTGTGGCGCCGGTAAATGCACCCTTGATATGCCCGAAGAGTTCGCTTTCCAGCAAGGGTTCCTGCAACGTGGCACAGTTAACCACGACAAAGGGCCTGCTTGCCCTTGTACTGCGCAGATGGATTGTCTGGGCAACAATTTCTTTTCCTGTACCACTCTCCCCCTGGATCAAAACAATAGAATCCGAAGGAGCTACTTTGTCGATCATTTTATATACGGTGTTCATTGCAGTACTGGTCCCAATCATTACAGGGATTTTCTGTTTGCTTTTTACCAACCTTCGGAGATGTGCATTTTCTCTGTTTAACTGCCGCTTTTCCAGCGCCTTTTGCAATACTGCGTCCATTTCACTCAACCGGCATGGTTTTATAAGGTAATCATAGGCGCCTAGCTTTATTGCCTGAACGGCATTTTCTATGGAACCCTGTCCTGTTAAGACAATTACCTCTGTCATAGACTCAATTTCTTTTATCTTTTTCAGGGTCTCAATGCCATTCATTCCGGGCATATTCATGTCCAGAATGACTACGTCAAAATCCCGTTCTTGCAGGTTTTTTATGGTCTCTGGCCCGCTAATACAGCTTAATACATGATATCCCATGCGGGTGAGTTCCCTTGCCATAATATTCCGGAATGTATCTTCGTCGTCTGTAAGCAGGATGTTAGGTTTTTTACTCATAACGTCTTTGTGTAGTGCAGGGGCGAAGCATTTGCACGTGTTAACATGGATACATTCCAATTTGTGCAAGCAGATGCTTCGCCTCTACTATAGTATTACTCCATAAAAACTTCTTTTTTCTGTAAGGTTTCCTTTGTGATCTTTGTGTAAAACTTTGTGTTCTTTGTGGTTAGCTTTTTTGGTTGCGGATCTACTGCGTTATGTTGTCAATGGCAGGGTTATGGTAAAACTTGCGCCCTTGCCAGGTCCTTCACTAAAGGCTTCAATCCTTCCATTATGGACATCTATAATACCATAGCATATAGCCAACCCAAGTCCGGTACCCTTTCCCGTTGGTTTGGTCGTAAAGAACGGATCAAATATTTTATCAAGGTGTTCCGGTTCGATTCCAACACCAGAATCAGTAAAAAGTATTTGTACCGTCATTTGTCCTGTGGAGGTTGAAATAGAAATATCACCACCGCCTTCAGTCGCATAAAGTGAATTAATAATTAAATTCAGGAATACCTGTTTCAACTGTTGTGGATCTCCAATTACAAAACATGGCTCTTTGGAAAGGTTGAGTTTTATGTTTTGACTCCTTGACTGATGCTGGACAACGGAGAATGTATCATAAATAATGTTGTTGATATCGATCCTTTCGAATTTTGGTTCTGTCTGCCTTGAGAAATTAAGCAGATTCGAGATAATAGATTTGCAGCGATAGGTTTCATTACAGATAATCTTCAGATACTCAGCAAATATATCCAACTCCGTTGTAGGGGTCAGGGGCCTGCTGTCAGGTGCCGGCGGATGCGTCGCCAACTCCCGACTTCTGGCCGCTGATCCCTGCCCCTTGTTTTGTGCCTGATTATGGCTATGCCGTGCTGGGTCATTGTCGTGTTGCTCCGTATATTCCGCTGTGATTTTAAGCCGTTCAATCAAACCTTCTGCGCAACCGGCAACTGAGGCTAATGGGTTGTTAATCTCGTGGGCCAGCCCCGTGACTAACGTTCCAATACTTGCCAGTTTTTCGGATTGTATTAACTTCCGCTGGGTATGCTGTAATTTTTTATACGCTTCGCGGATTTCCCGGGTTCTTTCCTCTACTTTAAGCTCTAAGGTGTTGCGTGCATCGATTAGCTGGTTTGTCCTCACATTAATAATCCTTGCGGCCTTCATGACCACAAGAAAAAGGGCTAAAAATAAAACTCCCATTGCCGAGCCTGTCATGATGATTGCCTTCTTCCGTGCCTTTATTATCTGCTTCTTCAGTCCTGACATGTCCTGATATATCTCCAATACTCCCACCTGGCTTTTTCTGGCTCCGTTCTTTTCCATTTCATAGAAAGGATAATAGCTCTCAAGCAAGGTTTCAACTACATAAGATCCCTTCGAATCAGTAGTACCGGCAAGACGTAATGCAGATGCCGGTCCGCCGCGAATGGCGGAATCCAGTTTTTTATTTATACCCCGATCAAGGGTAAACCCGACGTGCTCTGGCACGGTACTGTAAATGATATGGCCTTCCATATCGTATAAGTAGAGTTTCTTTATTTTTAATCCATACAAGTTCTCCCGAACAACTTTATCCAGTCTCGCAAATTGTTTGCGATTGTTTTCCAGATCAATTTGTTTATCCCTCATGAGGGTAGGAAGCAGAAAATCTTTATAGATTTCGTAGTTCAGGTGCATAATAAAATATCGCGCATATTCTTCGCTTCGTTTAATCAACTCCTGACTCTCCATGCGCGGGAATACCCATCCGACCACCAGGCTTAGAATGGCGGTAACCACAAAGCTGGTTATGGTATAGTAAAGGATCAGGTTGAACTTCTCGGGATGGAGAATTTTTTGAAATTTTGACATCGAATTAAAATGGTGTCAATACGGTGGGTTGCCCTCTGCGGGGGGTTATGGGAAGCTGAAGCAAGTATACGTCAAATTTAATACCTAGCGCGGCTTTGCCGCAACCAAAACACATAGTTAAAGAAACAACCCCCTAAGTTCCCCTTTACTAAGGGGGATTTTGGAGTTCCCCCTTAGT
>JABWAQ010000150.1 GCA_013360945.1 Candidatus Brocadia sp. | reverse complement strand
TTGCGTAATCGATGAAAATTCTGGGGCCGTAGCTCAATTGGTTAGAGTACCAGACTGTCGATCTGGATGTTGCGGGTTCGAGTCCCGTCGGCCTCGTTTCTTATATCCTTACATATCAACGACTTAGCATTTTTAACACCCTCAAAAAACCGTCCCCAATGTGTCCCCAGAATTAAAAAAGGCTGTTAACTCTATCAAGGGTTAATGGCCTTTTTTCTTATCCCAAAACATACCTTTTCTAATCTCAGCAAACCTATTGACTTTAAATTTTTTCTGGTATAATATACCAACAGTGAAAAGCAAACTCATTAGACATATCAAAGTTGTAGAGGACAGCGGGAATATCATTGAGGTGAGGATGTGGCAAGTAAATCCTTCTCCAGACAAACCACACGGTTATAAATATTCTTTTGTCTACGTTGTGAAAGGCAAGCGGATTATTGGTTATGACAATGCTGAAGGCAAAGGAGATCACAGACATTACGGAGACAAAGAGGAAGTGTACACGTTTAAAAGCGTAGATAAGCTTTTTGAAGATTTCTATAACGATATAGAGAGGGTTAAAAAATATGAGAGTTAAAAGGGTGAAAATAGGGATAAAAAGCCTTGAAGATGTTCTTGAAAATACAAAAGAAGCTATGAAAAAACTTGAACTGGGAGAAAAGGTTAAACCTGAAAAGGGGCTTTACTTTGAGAGTATTGAGGGATTTAGAAAGGCACTCACGCCAAAGAGGCTTGAACTGCTCCATTTGATTAGAGAGAAACACCCTAAAAGCATGCAGGAGCTTGCAAGACTGTCGAAAAGGGACATTAAGAGCGTTGCGGTCGATATTACTATCCTGGAAGGCCTGGGGTTAATTGACATGAAAAGGAAGAAAGAGGGACGGAGAGAGTCTACACCCACGGTGAATTATAATATAATAAATCTGGAAATTGCGGTTTAAATGGTCATGTAACTGAGATCTCATTGTGAAGCTAACTTCTCCCCATTGTGGGGAAAAGTTAAATCCGGTTTAAATGGTCATGTAACTGAGATCTCATTGTGAAGCAAATTATAATAATCTTGTGTCTTTTGATAACCGGTTGTGGAACCGTCACCGAATTCCGACAAGAGCGCAAAGTTATCGATATCTACGACACCCAGGGCAAAGTAAAAGAGCATGTAGTTATCCAGGGTGAGCATATCACGATCTACGATAAGGATTGGAAGACCAAAGGTCATGGAAAAACTGCCTATTAAAAACGCATTCTGGTGGCCTGGAAACGCATCCGAGTGTGTTTTTTGTGGCTTTAGATCGTGTTTTTCGGCGGAAAATTTGAAAATTAAGGGATAGCTCCTGCAGG
Organism: Candidatus Brocadia sp.; assembly: GCA_013360945.1. Lineage (GTDB taxonomy): Bacteria > Planctomycetota > Brocadiia > Brocadiales > Brocadiaceae > Brocadia. Next base: position 4,116 of record JABWAQ010000150.1, on the reverse strand, counting down.
GCGACAAGCCGTTATCTCCAACGGTTTCCCTTAATTCTCTTTTCAAGGATTATCTGAAGGGGATAATATGTCACCTCTCATAATCAATCTATGTCCACTGACCAGCAAGCTAAACTTTCCACAATCCACACCGTATATAAGACGTTGTATAGAGATCATTGAGCAAGCACGTCATATTTGGGGATATTATTCACCTGAAGAACAGTCGGTATATTACGAGGTTATAGACGGCATTGAAGTCCCAAAGAAATTTCCACCATATCCAGTCCTTAAAAAACTCCCTGCAAGATCAATTCAAAATTGGTATGTAGAACATTCAGACCTAATATTGACAAACCCAAAGACACCTGAAGCAATAAAGAAGGCGGTACAGGATGTTAGGCGGTATGCAAGACCTTCCATTGAAAGTAGTATAACAGACAAGGAAATACTGGCTATCTTTGCGATATGCGAAGCATTTGACGCTATCCGTAACATACAGCGGGAAAAGCCAGAGGAAGCCATAAAGGAAAAGGTTTTGACGGCAAGCACATTTTTAAAACTTGCAAAGACGGGGTTTGAACCTGAGAAGCAGGCAGTCACGCAGGAGTCAAAGAATATCACTTTCCCACTACCTTCAGGGGCTAAAATAAGCGATATTAAGATTGTTTTCCTTGACGAACAAACGGTTAAAGTAATTATCAAAGAGCAATCAAGGGTTTTTAATTTTGCCGAAACGGGCTTTTCTCATAAGCAAAATGGGAAACCTACGACATTATGGGATGCCATGCTTGCTTATGTTAATGGCGATGTATTCAGGCATAAGCAAGGCGAAAGGATAAACGACATCCTGCAAAAATTCTTTGTGACCGACAAAGATTTAATCAGAGCGAATCAGCCCCTTTTTAATATCTGCAAAAAAACAAAACAAATCCAAAAACCACATAATATCCCAAGTAAGATTTGCCCTATATGCAATAAACAACACCGACATTATTGCCGTATTTGTGATGACGAACAAGAGCATTGCGAAGAATGCCATGACGGACTTTATGAAGAAGCGCATAAAGAGCTAAGCAAATAACCAAATCCCCTCTCCCCGAAAGCCTTATTATCGACAAACCGTAATAGGGCTTTTTTTATTTCCGTATTTTCTTAAAAATTCCTCATTTCCTTGAAATCCACTATTTAAGCCATTCACAGCACATTTCACCAAATTTAATATCATCGACAAATCGACAAACCATCGACAGTCGATACATAAGGGTAAAGAGTTTAAATTTCTCATTCACTAAATGAGGTGTGAGATGCAAATCGAAGAACGTCTTTATACCGTCTCAGAGGTTCTAAGGTTTTTAAATATTCCGCGACACAAACTTGTTTATCTCTTTGATAGTAGAAAGTTGAGAGTCGAAGAATTCCCAATTTTACCCAACGGGCATAAAGTTTTCAGGCAGAGCGACCTTGAAAAAATCAAGCGTGCATTGTTCGAGATAGGCAACAAATGAAAAAATCCCAAAAACTTTTGCGCAAACTTTTGTCGAAATATCGTGATGAATTGATCGAAAAACCTTTTACAAAAGAACGGTCAAGCCTTCTAGATTGTGTAACAATTCTTATCGAAACCATAGATTGTGGACAAAAAAAATGAACAAAACAAAAATATTGAATAGCCTTAATATTTCAAAATTTTATCAAGAGTTAATTCCTTCATTGGAGATCAACGGCAAACCCGAAGCATTAGGGTTATGCCCTTTTCATGATGATCATAGCCCAAGCTTATCTGTAAACATCGAGACAGGCCTTTTCCGTTGTTTTTCATGCGATGCCAAAGGCGACGTCTTCGCATTTTATCAGAAGTATAACGGCTGTGATTTCCCAGCGGCATTACGGGAGATTGGGGCAATGGTAGGCGGAACAGCGGCGGACGTTAAGCCGAAGGTGACTACAACCTTCAGATATACAGACGAAGCGGGCAATTTGCTTTATACCAAAGAACGTATCGAACCGGGGCGTAATGGAAAGCGAAAGGAATTCATTTTCAAACACCTGGAGGGCGGTAAGTGGGCAATGGGTAGGGGATGCGATCCTGTACTATACCATTTGCCGGACGTCCTTAAATCGAAATGCGTCTTTATTGTTGAAGGCGAAGCGAAAGCCGACCTTCTGAACTCTTGGGGGCTTGTTGCTACATGCCTTGACTCAGGCGCAAACTCACCCTGGCGGGATGAATATATCAAAGCCTTTGAGGGTAAAGAGAAGGTGGTTATCCTACCCGATAATGACAAACCTGGAAGGCTTTACGCTAACAAGATAGCCAGCGCATTGCACGGCAAGGTCGGGGAATTAAGGGTTGTCGAATTGCCGGGACTCCAAGAGAAAGGGGACGTCATTGACTGGGTGAAGGTACAGGGCAACGATAAGACTAAGTTAATGGAACTTGTGCAGGTTGCGCAGATATGGACACCGACTTTAGTATCGGCAACAAGCAAAGTGGACGTAGTGGGGGAAGTGGGGGAAGTGGGGGAAGTGGGGGAAGTGGGGGAAGTGGGGGAAGTGGACGAGGTAGAAGCGATGACTTCAATACCCGTATTTCCCATTGACGTCTTTCCTGATGAATTCAAAAAGTTTGTTGATAGGGTTTCTACGTCTATAAGTATTAACCGTGAAATCACTGCAAGTATTGCCCTGGGCGTATTGAGTGCATGTATCGGAAGCACTGTCCGAGTATCGCCAAAGTATGGATATACGGTTGCGCCTTTCTTGTGGGTTGCCGCTGTGTTGGCTTCTGGCACAGGTAAGACACCGCTTACCAATACCCTCACAAATCCCATCAAGAAGTTTCAGGCAGAGTCGTGGCAGAGATATAAACGAGATTTAGAGCAATACGAAAACGAATTGTGTGCTTTTAGGCGTAACAAGGGTGATGTCGGGGAAATCCCAAGACCACCAAAGCTGGGGCAATTCTATATATCTGATAGCACGGTAGAGGCCTTAGCGGATGTGTTTGAGAATCAACCGAGAGGCGTCCTAAACTACCAAGACGAGTTATCGGGGTTGATTTTGGGATTGAACCAATATAAAGCGAAGGGTAACGACCTACAGCATTACTTAGAGCTTTTCAATTGCGGCTCTTGGAAGATCGACCGAAAAGGGGGAAGTGTGTTCATTCCGAATGTAGGTATGGGAATCATTGGGGGTATTCAACCGGCAGTGCTTACGCAGGTATTGGGGGACGGCAGTTTCAACGATGGTTTCATCTACAGGTTTATCTTTGTGTGTCCAGAAATCCAGCCAGCGAAGTTTAGCCGCGAAGGTATTGGCGGCGAGGATTTGGTTTATTGGGAGGATTTAATCCGTTGGGGTTACGACATCCCGCTTGCGTTAGACGGTTATGGGCTTGTTAAACCTAAGATGCTGGCGCTAAGTGATGAGGCATTAAATTTATGGGAGAAGTTTTACAATGAATATGGGGAGTTAATGACCGTTCTTCCGGCAAAAACTAGCGGTTTTATCCCTAAACTATATTCGTATTCACTGAAACTTGCCGGGTTACTTCATATCATCGAAGGTTTTGGAGTAAAACACATTTCGCCAGTGATAAGCGAGAATACCATACGGAATGCGATTAAGCTTACTGAGTACTATTTTGGTCAGGCGAATAAGGTGTTGGGCTTATACGGAAAAAAGAAAGAGGTGAAGGAATATCATAAAAGGATTATGAACGTAATCCACACCTTACAGGGCGATGTTGCCAACGGTAAACTTAAATTATCAAAGATAGTCGAAGGATACAACGAAGGCTTGCCACCGCATGCGCATCTCACATCGAAAAAGATGAGCAATGTCTTAAATGACGAACTTGGATTAACGGCAAAAGAGAGTACCGGGGGTTGTTCTTATCTATTTTGGGAATCCACAAAAATAGAAAATTTGTTCAAAGTTAACGTCACTAACGTCACTAACGTCACTCAAAAACCAGTGGAGGAAGTGGGGGAAGTGACGTTTGGTTTTGAAAGTAAAAATGAAATTTCTATAGGCAATGTTGAAAATTTAGACATCAAAAACTCTGAGGTTTTCGAGGTCGAATTTGCGGAGGAGGTTGCCAATGTATAAGGTCATTCAAAGTCTTATGGT
>JABWAQ010000054.1 GCA_013360945.1 Candidatus Brocadia sp. | reverse complement strand
TAATAATAATATATTAGTGACCACATATTTATCGATAAAATAACACTAACATGCCATGCATTCTATACTTATGTATTTTGACTGGGGTGAACATCCGCTATATGCCACGTTTGCTGCCCCGCTTCTCCGGATGCTCAAGTCGCCGAATTTTATCATAGACTTTTGGGGACATACCAGCGTTGGCAAAACGACGGTTCTTGAACTGGCAGCCAGCGTGTGGGGCAATCCACATAAGGAATCTGGCGGCCTGGTTTTCTCCTGGGATAGCACACGGGTGTTCATGGAACGGATAGCCAATTTCTTTAATGACGTCCCCATCTTTCCAGACGATTCACAGACCGTAGACGACCGCACACTAACCAGCATACTCTACATGATCGCCAACGGAACGGGTAAGGGGCGCGGATCAATCGCCGGTATCAGGCATACGCTCACATGGCATACGATCTGTTTTTCTACAGGGGAAAAACCGCTTACCGAATGTACCACCTTTGCCGGCGCACGGGCAAGGACGATAGAGCTTTACGGGTCGCCATTTCCTAACGCGGGGGGTGAATTTATCAGTAATCTTAAGCAGGGTATCAGGGAGAATTACGGCCATGCAGGCCATAAGTTTATTGAAGGCATTATTCACCTCTGGGATGACAAAGAAGAGATGGCCCAGCTTAAGAAGGATTACCGGGAATACCAAAAGGCTATGTCCCTTGAAGCAAATTCTGAGGTGGGTGACCGGTACAGTCACTACTTTGCCGCGGTAAAGGTGGCAGCAGACCATGTTTGCAGGATACTGGAAATAGAAGACGCGGCAACTGCCAGAGAGACCATAGACCGGGTGTTTACCTATGTGATTGAGGAATCACTGGAGGACGTGGACGTTGGGATACGGGCATTACAGTACGTCTTATCCTGGATATCGGGCAACGAAAAGTATTTTAAGAGCGCGGAGCATGAATCTTTCGGCCAATGGCGGGATGGCGAATACATAGGCATCTATAAACACAAGCTTGTTGAGGTCTTGGAGAATAAAAGGTATTCAGAAAGGGCTACGCTCAGGGCATGGGCGGAAAAAGGATGGATCCATCGAGGGGATAAAGGCTTTACGTGTGTTAAAGACATAAAGATCGAAGTCGGGGTAATTAAAAGACGGCGTATGGTAATTATACCCTGGAATATAGTCATGGAGTTTTGGGAAAAGTGACACTCTGCAATCACTCTCACTCTCAAAAAGCAGGTGTGAGACATGTGAATCCTGTGAGCGGCCTTGATAAATAAGGGTTTGCAGGACATGCTAGCCTGTGAGGAGGGTGTGAGGGGGTGTGAGGAAGTTGTGAGGTAGTGTGAGCCTCACAGGTATACCTCACATGCTCTCTTCCAGTATTTATATGGTGTCTCACAGGTTCACATGTTTTTTTATTTTTTCCTATAGGAGCATTTTACATTTCTTAGGTATTTTTCTATGGCAAAAGGGATCACGAAGGCGCAATTGGTGAAAATTTGGACAAAAAGTGATGAATTAGGGATGCCTGAGAAAAGGTTACGGAACCTCATTAAATGGGTATCTGGCCAGAGGTCTTCCAGGAAGCTTACAATGTCCCAGGCGAAAAGGCTTATTGATGTCCTGGAAGGTAAAAAGCCTATGCCGGTGACTACCCGTAAGAAGAAGTGCTGTTTCGGGGAAAGGGCAACGCCCGGACAATTATCCCTTATCGGTGAACTGGTAGAAGAAACTGGCAAGGATAGCGATTATGCAAGGAATTTTTGCAAGAAGTACTACAAGGTAGATTCAATTGATGAATTAGATACAAAGAGGGCTGGGGTTTTTATTGATTATCTGTTCCGCGAGAAGTCGAAGCGGAGGAAGGGAGATACCCATGAACTTTCTTGATACCGATAGTGGCCGTAAACTTTTCAACCAATACTTGAAAAAGGTTAACGGTAGCAGCCAGAGGGTTTACCGATCAGAGATCCAGCAATTTTTTGATTTTATCGTAGAGACGCATTGCAATGCGTCTCTACAAGGCATAACAAAGGACGTTCTTCACGCATACCAGGAAAAGCTATCGAAAGAACATACCCGGAAGACGGCGATACGTAAATTTTCCATTCTCAACGGCTTTTTAAGCACCTGGAGGCATCAGGAACGTTCCGGAACCCTCTTGACACCCTAAAGGACTTCAGAACGCATACAGGCGTTAAAAACGATGTTTTAGTTCAGTATTTAAACAAATTCCTGGCTATCCAGAATACCCGTAACACCAAAAAGAGCTATGAGAACCTTATTAAGCTATTTTTTACCTGGATAAACAAGGATTTATGCGAAATCGCGAAAGAGGACATTGCGTCATATCGTGACCACCTTCGGAAGGCTGGATGTAAAGACACTACGATTTGGAATCGTTTCATTGCCATAAACCGTTTTTTTAAGTTTGTGGGCATGGATAACCGCAAATTTCACAATCCTATCGTATTCAGGGAACTCTCCCTAGTCTTTCCGAGGCAGGATAAGGGATACCACGCCGTACTTTCCGTACCGGAGGCGCAAAAGCTGCTCAATCATCCTGATAGAAATACGGATATTGGTGCGCGTGATCACGCGATACTTGCCCTGATGCTTATCTATGGACTCCGGGCGAATGAAGTGGCAGGTCTCAGGCACAGACACCTTGAACATGAGCGGGTAAAGGGACAGCAAAAAGTTTGGGTGGAGAATAGAAAAGGAAGATTCCAGAACAGGCCGACAACGGCAATTATCCTGAACGGTAGGGCGTTACAGGCGTTTGACGCCTGGGTGCGTATTGTAAAGCGATGCGGAATCAGGATAACCGGTGAACTGCCTATATTTTTACCCTTTATTTACGACAGGGCCGGACGGCAATTAGTAATACGGACGGAGAGATTGCCAGTGGCGCTCTCTGTGAAGTCTGTTGAAAACATTGTAAAACGCCATGTAGAAGGCGCGGGCATCAAGAGGGAATTCGGCAAGACGCTCAGCGCTCATTCATTACGGCATACGGCATTTACAACGCTTGCCAGGGAAGGCGTTCCGATACAGGAGATTAAGGAACTGGCGGGACATCAGAATATTGAAACAACAATGATCTACGTACACGCAGCACAAAGTTATGAGGATCATCCGGGCATGCACAACCCGTTAAATAAATAAAGCCGTGTACCCGGTTTGGTACACGGCTTCAGAGGCTGTAAACAATAAACAATGCCGCTTCACCATGCGATAAGGGCAACTTATATCATGATGGAGGGCGTAATGCAAGAAATAAATCTTATGCGCATACTGGAAAGGGAACTAGAAGCGATTCCTCTGCTTACGAAAGAGGACGAGGTGTTGGTTGTACAAAAAGCACAAGATGGCGACGTGTCGGCGAGGGACTGCCTTATCAAATCAAATTTGAGATTTGTCCTCAAGATAGTCTATCAATATTGGTCTCCAGGACTCCCTTTAATGGAGATGGTAGCCGAAGGATGTTACGGGCTGGTCAAGTCGGCAAAGACTTTTGATCGTGGCAAGGGTTTCAGATTTTTAACCTATGCAGGCAAGGGCGTTGTGCAGTGCGTGAAGAAGGCAATTAAGGATTATGAAGATTCCAGGCACGAATCACTTGATGAGCCGGTACATAGAGAAGATGACCAGACAATAACGCGGGGCGACCTTCTTGAGTCGAAGGAACAGCAGAGTGATCAGAGGACTTTTTGTAATCAGGTGAGCGATTGCCTGGACATCCTGGACGACAGGGAAAGAATGATTATTACCATGAGATATTGGCAATTCCTTACCCTGGATAAAATGGGGCAAAAACTCCATCTGAAAAAGGAAAGAATACGTCAGATTGAGTTAAAGGCGCTTAGGAAACTGCGGAATAGAATCGAAGAAATCGAAAAAGTCAAAAAAGCGGGGAAAAGGTTTTAACACGGATGGAAAGGCTTGATTATACAGGGTTTTAAAGGGATTTCGCATAATAGTAAGATTATATCCTATACATAAAGGCCAAAATACCTGGAATCCCTTGATTTATAAGGGTTTAGTATCTGTATTACCTCACAGACAAAAATGACGGTAGAAGTCGTTATTTGTGATAAGCGTAATTTGCAATTATGTTCCAAGTACTCTATTTGCAACGTGTTATGTTTACTTCAAAAAGGTGGGAGTGTTAAAACTTTGTTAAAACTTTGCATGCAAAATTTTCCCATGCGTGAATATTGCATGCGCAGCATGGTAAGCGTGTGGCTGAAATCAGCCACCTGGTGGGAGTGGACACATGCTTTTTATATTTCGGGCTGTTTGATTCAAAAAAAGATAAAAAAAGGTGGGAAAAGGTACGGGATATCTTCGGGGGTTTATGAAAGATAGGAGGTAAAAGTGAAGGGTGTAAAAGAGGTTAAAAAGGTTCAGGTTGGCGGGAAGAAACACATTGTATTGGCTGAGGATGCGGAAATTGAAAAACTTCTCCAGCGGGGACTATCTCTTAAGAGGAAAATTAAGGATCTCGATGAAGAACTTGGCAGCATTCAGGAACGCCTCATTGAGATTGCCAGGGACAGACGGAAAGAAACAACAACTGTTACCCTTGACGGGATAACGGCTCAGGCCGTTATTACATTCCGGGAATCCTATATTGTTAAAGATGAGGTTGAGGATATGAAAGTTCCATTGGGACCATTGTTTGAGATGTTCTTTGAAAAGAAGTCGGAATATAAAACCACCGCTGACTTTAAAAAGTTCATGGAATCAGACCATGCTTTGGGAATTGAAGCGCCGGAAAAGGTAAAAGCAGCTATCCTGAAATATGTCTCTGTGAAAGAGACAAAACCATATTTGAAGATGGAGAAAAAGACTGATGGAAAATGATATCTGTCCGAATGACCTGCCGCCCACCTATCAACAAATTGCCAGGGTAATAGGCATTGAGAATGCCGTAAAGCTTGGGAAAGAATTAGGCGGTGAACAATTCTATTTGCCAAAGTTGGATATTTGCCTGGCCAGGGTAAAAAAGCGGAAGATCATCGAAGAATTTAAGGGTGGTAATTATAGAGAGATTGCCATGAAATACGGAGTCACATCGTTTTGGGTACGTGATATCATCAGAGAACACAGACGTAAGAAGTTGTCAAATGCTGGGTAATATAATGGTGTCTTTTATTACCCAAGTTAAAGGATTGGTTCAGCAAAATCAATGGTTTGCGAGGAGCTGACCTGGTGGTCAAATGGGTAATAAAAAATCATTTTCGTAAATCGGTGAGGATATACATTGAAAACTGAGCTTGAGCAAAAAGACATTGAAGCGATAGTCCAGAGAATGGTTGAAGTGTTTAAACCGATCCTGGTTGATCTCGTTAACTCTCATCAACCCAGGAATGATGAGTTGATGAATACCGAAGAGCTCGCTCAATACCTTAAAGTGAAGAAGTCTTGGATATACGAGAAGATTTACAAAAAAGAGATCCCATTCCAAAAAGCCGGTAGATTTCTCCTTTTCAAAAAGAAGGATATTGACCTCTGGCTTAAAAACCCTTATGCTCCCAGCCTTAATATTTCCAAATCTTATAAAGGGTGAAAGGGGGAGATGAAGGGCATGAGAAGGCATAAAGGGTTATATAAGCGCGGGAGAATATTGTGGATCATGTACAGCGATGGACACGGCAAAACAATCCGTGAAAGTGCTGACACCACATCGCTACGGGAAGCGGAATATATTTTACATTGCAAAAAGAAGGCGGTAAGGGAAGGAAAGCTTCCGGATTTAAAGAAGATTAAGCGCTGCCTATTTGTTGAACTTGCCCAGGATTATTTAAAGTGGTCAGAACGGCAAAGGGTATATAAAACCAAGAAATACTGGATACCTCAATTAATAGAGGCATTTGGCAATTTAAACGTGAGTGACTTAAACCCGAAGATCATTGAGCAATGGCAAGGCGAACGTTTGAAGAAAAACAAACCTTCTACAGTAAACCGTTTGACTACCTGCTTAAAGCACATGGTAAACAAAGGCGTTGAATGGGGAGTGGCATCAGAAGAAACCCTGAAAGCAGCGAGAAAGGTCAAGATATTACCCGGTGAAAATAAACGTCTCAGATACTTAAGCATAGAAGAGTGTCAACGGCTTCTTGATTGTTGCGCTCCGCACTTGGAACCGGTTGTTCTTGTGGCAGTCCATACAGGGATGAGAAAGGGGGAAATTCTTAATTTAAAATGGGAGCAGGTGGATCTCAGGCATGGCTTTATCTTACTTGATAAAACCAAGAATGGAGAACGCAGGGAGATACCAATTGATAATACGCTTAAAAAACTGTTTACCAATATGCCGCGAAGCTTTGAAAGTGAATATGTTTTTGTAGATAAGAATGGAAAGCCTTATGGGAACATCAAGCGTAGTTTTCATACGGCATTAAGGAGGGCTGAAATTCGGGATTTCCATTTCCACGATCTGAGACATACCTTTGCTTCTCACTTAGTAATGGCAGGAGTTGATTTAACGAGTGTCAAAGAATTGTCAGGACACAAGTCAATAACCATGACCCTTAGATATGCACACCTGGCGCCCGGGCATAAGAGAAAGGCGGTTGAAACGTTGGATAAGATTTTGAGTAGCGGACAATCAGAAAAAACAGTTCACAATTTGTTCACATTTTCAAGGGACACCTTAGAAAGAACGAATCATAAGTGCTTGCAGAATATGGTGGGCGATATAGGACTCGAACCTATGACCCCTTGCTTGTAAGGCAAGTGCTCTAGCCAATTGAGCTAATCGCCCATAAAGTGAACTAAAGTATATCACCTGTTTTTTTATGAGTCAATAGAATTCTATTGCATGAAAACAACGGAATATGATTTTCTTTGAATTTACTGCAAGGACTAACGATATAATGACTCTATCGTCTGTATACCGCTTTCGAAGGCTTGTTTGTTGATGGCAAACAGATTCCCCTTTTTCCCCTTTAACATTTCCTGCAATTGGTTCAGGATATGATTAGCAGAAAATAATTTTTTGATGGCTAAATAGGCGCCCAGCATAACAATGTTTGAGACCAGTACATTTCCCAGTTTGCTCGCAATCTCTGTTGCCGCCACCTTATAGACTCTTACGTCAGGGAGATTGTCCAATTTAATCATGGAGGTATTTACGATGAGTAATCCACCATGCTTTAACATCCCTTTGTATTTTTGATAGGAGGGTTGATTCATGACAATTAGGGTGTCAGCATCTTCGATGAGGGGGGAAAAGATTTCTTCATCTGATACGATCAGGTGATAGACGGCCGTACCACCTCTTACTTCAGTACCATAGGAAGGGAAATACGTTACATATTTACCATCTGTCATGGCCGCTTGCGCAAGTAACTTCCCCAACAGCATCATCCCCTGTCCGCCAAAACCGGCTAAGATTATCTTCTCCGTCATACCTGAACCAATTCAGCCATGAATGAACACGAACCTATATGAATGATAAATTGTTTTAACTACTACCTATATTTTTCCCATTCCAAGCACATTCGTGCCAATGTGTGGCCAGCTTAGTTATTACTCTCCCAATCCTTTACTACTCCTAAGGGGAAAGTACTGGTCATTTCTTCATCAATATATTGCATCGCTTCATTTGCATCCATTCTCCAGTAAATTGGGCAAGGGGACAGAATCTCTATCAGGGAAAATCCCTTCTTCTCACGCTGTGTTCTAAATCCTTTTTCAAGGGCTTTTTTGGTCTTCCGGACGTTTTCCGGAGAAGAGAGGCTTACCCTTTCCAGGTAACTGCTACCATCCAGGACAGACAGAAGTTCACATACACGGATAGGATGTCCGTAATTTATCGCGTCCCGTCCAGACGATGTGGTAGCTGTCTTCTGCCCCAGCAAGGTTGTGGGCGCCATCTGACCGTTCGTCATGCCGTAAATGGCGTTATTCACAAAGATAAACGTAATATTCTCTCCCCGATTGGCGGCATGGATAATCTCTGCGGTTCCGATCGCTGCCAGATCGCCGTCTCCCTGATAGGCAAAGACGATATGATCGGGGTGAACCCTCTTGATGCCGGTGGCTACGGCTGGCGGACGGCCATGCGCTGCTTCACACATATCAATATCAAGATAATTATAGGCCAGGACAGCGCATCCCACCGGTGCAAGTCCAATGGTTTTACCCCGAATGCCCCATGCATCAACAATCTCGGCGATTAGTCTCAGGACAATTCCGTGACCACATCCCGGACAAAAATGTGTTGCTGTATCGATAAATGTTTTTGGCCTTTCATATATTGATTGCATATTACTTTACCTCAGCTAATTGTAATAAGGTATTGGCCGCCCGGTTATCCGGTACAACCTCTACGATTTTTCTGATTACCTCTGTGGATGTGGGCACTCCTCCGCCGGTTCTTCCATAAAAATGGACCGGGCATCTCCCTTCGACCGCAAGTCTCACATCCTCCACCATCTGCCCGGCACTCATCTCAACCGTTACAATACACTGCACCTTTTCAGATATCTTTCGAATAATCTCCTTTGGAAATGGCCACAAGGTAATGGGGCGCACCAGACCGACTTTAAATTCAAGCCGCCGGCTCTTACTGACAACCTCTTTACATATCCGTGCCGAAGTGCCGTAAGCGACTAAAATAACATCGGCTTTATGGATATTGACGGCCTCGTAACGGACCTCGTGTTCTTCTATCCTTTTATATTTTCTCTGCAAGTGGGCATTAAACTCTTCCAGTTGACCTTTCACAGGATAAAAAGACTTTACTATGTTTCTTTTTCTCCCTTCTGCGCCTGTCAGCGCCCACTTTTTCGGCGGAAGATTTTTTTGAGGTTTTCCGTGAAATTCCACAGGTTCCATCAACTGACCGATCTGAGCATCACCTAGGATCATGACAGGGTTCCGGTATTTATCGGCAAGGTCAAAGGCATCGTAGACAAGATCTGCCATCTCCTGGACAGAACTGGGGGCAAGCACCATGGTATGATAATCACCATGCCCCCCACCCTTTACGGCTTGAAAGTAGTCTGCCTGTGATGCGGAGATATCGCCTAACCCCGGCCCCCCGCGCTGTATATTGACAAGTACACAGGGAAGTTCACTCCCGGCCAGATATGAAATTCCTTCCTGCTTCAGGCTGATGCCCGGGCTGGACGAGGAGGTCATTGCGCGGCCTCCTGCCGCAGCGCTACCATGTACCATACTAATGGCTGCGATCTCACTCTCAGCCTGAATAAAGGCACCGCCAACCTGAGGCATCCGTATTGACATATAATTGATAAGCTCGTTCTGAGGAGTAATCGGATACCCATAATAGTACCTGCAACCCGCAACTATAGCTGCTTCCGCAGCGGCTTCATTTCCAGTCAATAACTGTTTCATAAGAGATATGCCCCTGGCAAATTGTCTTTATAAATAATATTTGTCACTTAATTATAAATCTCTATTGCTACGTCAGGACACATTATTGCGCATTTTTTACAACCGTCACATTCTGCGTCTTCTCTGAACTTCACCGGATGCAGTCCCTGTTCGTTGATAGCATCGGATAGCACCAGTGATTTGTTATGACATACAGGAACACAGAGAAGACATCCCTTACAATAATTCTCTTTTATTCTAATTACGGCCATAATTCGGCTGTCCTCCCCAGTTCAATTTCTCCCGCAGCACACCATAAAACGTCCGTGTTCCCGTGTCAATCAACTGAACCTCAATGTCCGATCTTTCAACCTTCACCCTGTCACCCATCTCCACTTCCGTAAAGACCTGGCCATCCACGGTAAATCCGGTGCCGCTCAATTGAGATAAGATTTCCATTTCGATCTTCACGTCCCCGGAAACGACTAATGGCCGATTCGTAAGGGTATGTGGGCATATGGGCACAATGATGAATGCATTTAAGCCGGGTGTTAAAAGCGGACCCCCTGCAGACAATGAATGTGCGGTAGAACCCAAAGGGGTTGATATAATCAAACCATCCGCCCGATACGTTGCCACGTCTTCACCATCAATATTTAATTTTATGGAAACCAATCTTGATAAAGACGAACGTGAAATCACCGCATCATTGATACCCATTGATTCACTTATCAATTTACCCGCGCGTTCGACCCGGCAAAAAAGGAGCAACCTTTTTCGTATCTGATAATTTCCGATAAATATTTTTTCCAGTGAGATGCAGACATCTTTTTCCATGAGTTCAGCCAAAAAACCGAATCTTCCCATATGTACGCCTACGATCGGTATCTGCTTTTTCCCAAGTCCTCTGCATGTGGAAAGTATTGCCCCATCTCCCCCAAAAACTACTGCTATTTCAGCCCCAGGTTTTTCAAATTTTTTTTCCTTCGATAAGTCAAGAATTTCAGCGGTGACGTGTTTTTCCAGCCAGGGCTTCAACCTTGAAATCGTATCCGAAATCTTTTTCTTGCTTAAGTCGCCTAAAATCAAAATCTTTTTCATTCTTTAAACAGTTAAACGCCGCTTTCCTGTCTTGGTAAATGAGCTGTGCACATCCATGAATTCAAATGTTTCAATAAATTTATCAGCAATTCCATTCTCATCCAAACCTATATTTTTTAATATGAAATTTCGAGGCCCATGCTCCATAAAACGGTCGGGGATGCCCATTCTTATAATTTTCCCGGCATCCTCTTTTTCATCGGAAACAAGCTCAAGTACTGCAGAACCAAAACCACCCATGAGCGCATGGTCTTCTACTGTGATTATCAATTTGTGATTTCTGACTAATTCCAAAATAAGTTCCCTGTCAAGGGGTTTGGCAAACCTCGCATTCACAACCGTCACCTCTATGCCTTTTTCACTAAGTTTTTCCGCAGCCTGCAAGCAGCGATATACCATAGCACCATAGGCAAGAAGCACACCATCGGCGCCATCCCTCAGCACCTCTGCCTTTCCAATCTCAAATGTTTTATAGTGTGGATTGAGTTTTCCATCAGGAATATCCTCTTTCGGATATCGGATCGCAACCGTTTTACCTGCATCTAAAGCAATCTTTAACATCGATTTTAACTCATTTCCATCTTTTGGCGCCATCAGGATAATTTCCGGCAGATTACGAAGATAGGAAATATCAAATACGCCATTATGCGTAGGGCCGTCATTACCCACAATTCCTGCGCGATCCAGCGTAAACACGACCTTGTTTCGCTGCAGGCAGATATCATGAAAGACCTGGTCATACGCCCTTTGTAAAAATGTCGAGTAGATAGCCACCACAGGTTTTAGTCCCCCGGCAGACAATCCGTTTGCCAAGCCCACCGCATGCTGTTCGCAAATCCCTACATCGTAAAATCGGTCTGGAAATTTTTTGCCAAAGGAAACAATGCCGGTCCCGTCAGGCATGGCCGCCGTAATACCAACCACTTTAGCATCAGCCGTTGCCAGTTCTACGAGCGCGTCGCCAAAAACATTCGTGTAAGAAATCTTTTTCGGTTCATTTGCGCTGTGCATAATCTTTCCATTGCACATCTCAAATTTGCCGGAGCTATGATACTGCGTTGGGTTTTTATATGCCGGCTCAAAACCGCGGCCTTTCTCAGTTACCACGTGCAGCAAAACCGGACCTTCGAGATGTTTCATGTCATTCAACGTCTCAATCAATATTCGGAAATTGTGCCCGTCTATTGGGCCAAAATAATTAAATCCCAGTTCTTCGAATATCTGCCCCGGAACGGCTCCCCGTCTTATTAATTCAACAACGTGCTCCAATGTCTTTTCAACGGGTTTGCCAAATACCGGCAAGAGGTTTAGCAAATTACGCGCTTCCTTTTTGAGATCAGCAAACAACGGAGCTGTCCGGATCTTGTTCAGATATTTTGAAAAAGCGCCAACGGTATTTGATATAGACATCTCATTGTCATTTAATACCACCAGCAAATTTTTCTTGAGATCGCCTGCGTGGTTTAATGCCTCTAAAGACATCCCTGCCCCGATGGCGCCATCGCCCACTACGGCAATAACTGACCTCTTGCAACCAGCAATTGCATCGGCACAAGATAGCCCCAAAGCAGCCGATATTGCATTTCCGCTGTGACCACAAGTAAAGGGGTCATAAACACTCTCATTCTTGTCAGGAAAACCACTGAGCCCTCTATACTGCCGTAAGGTGGGAAATTTCGATTTCCTGCCGGTGAGAATCTTGTGAACATACGCCTGGTGGCCTACGTCCCATACGATTTTATCCTTCTTAAAATCGAAGCAGTAATGGAGCGCAATCGTTAATTCAACCACACCAAGATTCGAAGAAAGGTGACCTGGATTTTTCGAAATAACATCAACAATTAATTCGCGGATTTCCGTTGCGAGTTTTGGCAACTCCTCTAGCTTCAGCTTCTTTAAATCTTCCGGGTATTCAATACAATCCAATAGTTTATTCATAGTTTTTCAATTTGGAGTAAATCTGAAAGGTTTGTCAAATATTCGACATAATATTCATTTTGAATCATTACTTTGCATGGTTTCAATCTCAAACTCTTTGGTGCGGAAGACACCGTTTTCATCCTTCACCAGGATTTGAATCTTTTTTTCTGCGCCCTCCAGTAAGGTAATACACTGTTTATACAGCTTGATACCCTGTTCATATCCGGACAAGGTTTCATCAAGTGACAAATCTCCCTTTTCGAGCCGTTCTACAATATCTTCCAGTCCTTTTAATGTCTCTTCAAATTTTATCTTTGCCATTTTTTATTTATATTTGCCAATACATTCTTTCGCGTTCCATAAATATCTTCAAGGTTCCTTCGTGGCTACTTTAATAACTCAACCACTGAGGACACAATGCCACCGTGAAAGAACCGCGTCTTCAGCCTTTGACCGACAGTCAATCCTTCAATCGACTTAATGGGTTTATCGTTTTCTATATTTGTCGTAATAGAATAACCCCTCTTCAACACTTTTAACGGACTCACGCTATCCAACCTGTTTGCAAAACCAAACAGACGCTCGCGTTCTAATTCTACAGTATGTTTACCCGTCGTGACAAGCCGCTGTATAATTTCATCCAATTCCTGCTGGAGTCTGAGAACCTTATCAAATGGCCTTTTAAATGGAAAACTATTTTTTATTCGCAGAAGACGGCTTCTGGTAAGCAATATTTTATTATACAATGCTTGTATAAGTCTAGTCCTAATTTTCCCCATCGAATCTTTTATCTGGTCGTAACGCGGGACAACCAACTCGCCTGCCTCCGTGGGTGTCAATGCCCTTTTATCTGCAACCAGGTCTGAAATCGTTACGTCAATTTCGTGACCCACCGCAGAAATAACGGGAACTCTGGAGGCATAAATACTCCTGGCAACTATCTCTTCGTTAAATGCCCACAAGTCCTCTAAACTCCCACCTCCCCGTCCCACAATCATTACATCAATATCAGGAAATGCATTCAAATCGCTGATTGCCTGAGCAATCTCCCGCGCCGCGCCCTCGCCCTGTACCTTTACCGGATAAATGAGTATTTCTACCCTGGCAAATCTCCGGTTGATTACATTCAGGATGTCCCTGACTGCAGCGCCGGTTAACGATGTTACAATGGCGATCTTTTTCGGGAGTAAAGGAAGCGGTTTTTTATGCGAGGGATCAAATAAGCCCTCTTTCCCGAGACGTTCCCTTAATTGTAAAAATGCCAGTTGCAACGCCCCAATCCCCTTTGGCTCAATGCGTTCAATGATCAATTGATATTGACCGCGGGCCTCATACACCGTAACTGAACCAAAAGCAAAGACCTCTATTCCATCTCGTACCTCAAATTTTACACCGTTTGCAACCGATCTGAACATGACGGCCTGAAGCTGTGCGTCAGCATCTTTGAGTGTCAGATACACATGCCCTGAGGTTGGCCTTTTCAGATTAGACACTTCCCCTACGACCCATATATGAAAGAATTCTTGCTCAAGTGAACCACGTATCCTCCGGGTGAGTTCGGAAATTGTTAGTATCTTGTTTCGGCTTTTTTCTGTATCCGGCAATAAGGGCAACGTCTTGGTAAAATTCATCTAATCACCCCTCTTTAACTTCAATTCTTTTTATACTTTCTGCATTTCCCGTTTGGCTATCCACAACTACCTTTACACCATTTATACGGCTATCCTTTTCTGCCACTTCAAATCGGGTGGGCATCTGTGTTACAATTGCTTTCAGCACACACTCAATCTTCCTTCCCAGAATGGACTCGTGCGGGCCAGTCATCCCTAAATCACTGATAAAGGCCGTCCCTTTAGGCAGTATTTTTTCATCTGCTGTGGGGACATGGGTATGCGTGCCGACAACGGCGCTAACCTTACCGTCCAGATACCATCCCATAGCAATCTTTTCTGAAGTTGCCTCTGCATGCATATCCACAAAGATTATCTTTGTCTCTTTGGAAATACTCTTCAGAACCTCATCAGACGTCCGAAAGGGACAATCTATCGGCTTCATAAATACCCGGCCTAATAAATTGATCACGCCAATAGGATTACCCATCCTGGAATTCTTCACAACATAGCCTTTCCCTATTGCCAAAGGTGAATAATTCGCAGGCCTGAGAATGTTTTTATCCGTTTGCAGTGCGGGTAATATTTCTTTTTTATCCCATACATGGTCACCCGTGGTTATTACATCAATGCCATAAGAAAATAATTCTGCGGCTATTTCACTGGTAATACCGGCTCCGGCTGCTGCATTTTCCCCGTTTGCAATGCAAAAGTGTATATCTTCTTTATCAATAAAAGATTTCAACTTATTTTTCAAGATAAAACGGCCTGGTTTCCCTACAATATCACCGATAATCAAGACGTTAATTTTCACTTATCATTCTTTCTATGCATCTTTTTAAATTTCTGCGTCAGGCGTTTTTCTACATCTAACGGAACAAACTGGCTCACACTGCCGCCCAGGCTAACAGCCTCCTTAATAAGTGTGGAATTTAAAAATGAATATTGTTCACTGGTCATTACAAATACCGTTTCGACATCTTTACTGAGTACCCGATTCGCTAACGCCCTCTGGAATTCGTATTCGAAATCAGATACCGTTCGTATACCGCGTAATATAATATTCGTTTTTCGTTTTTTAAGATAATCCACCAGCATTCCATCAAAACTGTCGACCTCGACGTTTTTCAGCTCCTTGACATGCCCCCGGATCATCTCCATGCGTTCTTTAACCGAAAACAAGGCTTCTTTCAAGGGATTGCGTCCCACTGAAACAATTAAGGCATCAAAAATAATACTTCCCCTTTTGATTACATCGAGATGGCCATTGGTAACAGGGTCAAATGTTCCAGGATAGACTGCGTTTCGCATCATACTTATATCTCAAAACCAAAAACGCCTTGATCTTTTCTCTAACCCTCTCGGAGTAATGTCAAACCTATAGGAACTATCATCTCTCACAGGGTCCAATTCAAGGGTAAGACTCCCTACCCAGTCGTGAAAATAACGGGATAATACAAAGCTTGTTTTAAGGTTTTTGGGTCTCTCTTTTGTCTCTCCCTCATCATCCTCCTCATCCGTTTCCAGAGACTTAAGGTCATACTTTTCTACTGCCATTACCCTCCATTTCTCACTGATCAAGTAATCGGCTCCCGCCATAACCGTGGAACTGATATCCCTGATATACCGATAGCCAATAGAATATTGCCAATCAGGCTGATTGGTAATCTCAAAACCGGACGTAAGGACATCAAATTGGAAGTCTTCGGTATTAAACTCATTACGTTCAGAAACAAAAGCGACGGCATCCGTCAGTTGAGACCGGAAATCTATATGCAAAAAGTTGTCTTCTCGTATAATAATCCCATTTATCCCGTCATTAAAAACACCCGCGTGCGATGGAAATACGTAATAATCTACGTCAAAATCGACAAAATCAACTGTTTTTTCAAAACCAGGATCCCCCCGTTTTGTCTGTAATTTATTTTTTATTCCTACGACAACGACGTGGGATGAATCCAGTGCATCGACTGCATCGTATTGATAGAGACCATTGGGGTCTTCCGTAACTACCGGGCTACACATATAACGTAATTCCGGGACAAAGACGTGTCTTAAACGGTTGATCTTAAAGAAATCATTATAGACGCTATAGCTCCTCCAATGCGTAGAACTCCAGTCAAATCCAAAAGAACCGATGAAACGCCCTGTGGCAGGACCATTTGCCTTATCGACATCATCAGATGTATCGATACTCTCTGTGTAGCCGGTAACTCTACCCTCTACAAATGGATTTACGTTAAAAACCCACGGCTTAAATGGCATACTCACACGACTCACGCTATCAACCCTCGTTAAAGATTGTGGTTGAACCTGTGGTTCAACCTGTTCAAAAGTGCTGTCAAAATAAGTCGCAGAGGATTCTGATGAGAATATAAGACGGTTGTCCCCGATGGGCTCCCCAATAATGCGATATGACGCCTCGGGCAGTCGTTCTGCATATCTCTTCTCACGAAAAGAATCTACAGTAGTATCAAATCCGTTTAACTGTTCATTAACCAAAAATGTCTGTGCTGTAGTATCATGAATTCTTCGAAGATACAACACCGTCTCACGGTCTTTTTCCTCTTTAAATTCATGTTGAAAATACTCCCTGAGGAATCGCGGGTCACTCAGATAGGAATACTCCATATCCAGACGCCAATCAACGGGCAATTCCTGCCGGTGTCTCCAAAGAATGGTACCGCGATCTTTATTCTCGATGGGGACATTCTTAATATCAGAATCGCCCTGGTCTTTAATATAGTAGGTATCAACGAAGCCAAACATATCTTGCCCTCTATATTCGAAATCAAGCCCTGTACCCAACCCCCTCTTCTGTAAGTAATCGAGGTTCAAAGTAAGGTCGCTCCAATCCTTTTGCCTCCCGCCGGTGACTGCAAATAAATCCCAATCGGATTTAAAAAACGAGCCAAAACGTGATGAACTGCCAAACTCCCATTCTTTTAAAAGCCGTTCCTTCTTTCGCACGTCGAGAGATAAATAGGGGAAATAAGCCACAGGGTATTTATCCAAATAAAATGTATTATGCGTAGACGACACAATATTATGAACACCTCTCTGAACCAGCCTGATATTTTTCCCTTGAAAATGGTAGTGGGGATGCCCATACCCGCAAGTACTTATGGTACCATTTTTAATTTCGTATTGCCCTTTGCCAACACGCCGTATCTCCTCCCCGCTAACGTAGGCTGGCAACCCTTCAAAGAGGGATGTTTTACTTTTTCGTGAACGTATTTGCATTTCGGCAGTATCAGTTGTTTTATCTTTCTGCTTCTGAATCGTTGCCTTTATTTGACTATTAAGAAGAATCCCCTTTCCTTCCTTTACGCTCTCGAATATCTTGTCGGCAATTTGCACGTCATCTTTACGGCGCATCGTCACATTCCCCTCTGCATAAATCTCACTGAGAGGTTGTTCTGAATCTTTCGAACTATCCGATCCCTTTTTGTCAAACCACAAGATGACGCTGTCGGCATCTATCGTCATATCCTCTTTTTTGATTTCTACATTCCCAAGTGCCACAACGATGCGTCTATCTCCTTCCTCCCACGAATCAATGTTGTCTGCAATGATATCCACCATTTCTTCTTTTTGAAAAACTCCTGAAGTCAATGCCTTTTGGGGAACCTCAGTGGATAAATACTCTTCCTTTTTCATCGAACGAATTTCTTCACCCCGCAGGACAACCGCTGTCTCTTGAGCCTCTTCAAAGGTTTCTATCGGTTGTATTTCGGGATTGACCACTATACCGGTCATCGTCTCAAATCGTAAATATACCTGTTCATATTTTTCGTAGTTTTCATCTTGCAAGATCGTTACACTGCCTTCACAATACACTTCCACCGTTGCCTCCGTACGTTGCAAAGCCTCTTCTTCGTGAAACCAGCAAACAACGGTATCAGCCGTAATCTGAAACGGCCCTTGCAATATCCTTGCATCCTTACTGGCAACAAATATTCTGATTCCTTCTTTTTCCCACGTGCTAATGTTATGGGCTGACAAGGAAAAAGGTCTCTGTTCAATATTCCTTACAGACAACAAACTTTCTGAATAACCATACTCACTTATTGCAAACAACCAGGCAAGGACTAAAGAAGCTTGTATTATTCGCATGGGAAAAATGTAAAATGTTCAAACTATCGTTTCGAAATGAAATTTTTTATATGATCAATTACATAATCCTGCTCTTTTTGAGTAATCTCAGGGAAGATAGGCAGGGCTAATGTTTCATTTGAAGCCCTTTCCGACTCAGGTAAGTCACCTTCTTTATACCCCAGGTACTCAAAACATCTTTGCAAATGAAGGGAAAGCGGATAATAAATAATAGTTTCTATCCCCTGACTTCCCAGGTATTTCATCAATGCGTCCCGATTGGGAGTCGCTATCACGTACTGATGAAATATATGGGTATTATGAGATTCTATTTTGGGTAGTCGGATGGGCAGCCCGCTGAGATGTTCATTATAATACGCGGCAACCCGTCTCCTTTTCTCAGACCAACCATCCAGGTATTTGAATTTCACAGAGAGGATGGCGGACTGAATGGCATCCAGCCTTCCGTTAATGCCAATGTACGAATGATAATACTTCGGTTTCGATCCATGCACCCGTAAGATTTTAATGAACTCCGCCAGTTTGTCATTATTGGTGGCTACAAGTCCCCCATCACCATAACCGCCAAGATTTTTTGTAGGATAAAACGAAAAACAACCGATATCCCCCAGGGAACCGGCATGTTTCCCTTTATAAAGCGCTCCGATTGCCTGCGCTGCATCTTCAATGACCACGAGCCCGTATTTACGTGCAATCTCAAGGATGACATCCATGTCTGCACACTGTCCGTACAGGTGAACTGGAAGGATTGCCTTTGTCTTTTTATTTATTGCGGGCACAATTTTACCCACATCGATATTATAGGTGGACGGGTCTATATCCACAAATACGGGAATTGCCCCTAAACGCGCAATCGAACCTGCCGTTGCAAAGAAGGTAAAAGGCGTGGTAATGACCTCGTCACCGTTTTTAACACCACATGCCATTAAGGCTAACAATATTGCATCAGTACCTGAGGATACGCCAATGGCGTGTTTCACACAGCAAAAATTTGCTATTTTATACTCAAACGATTCAACGAAAGGACCCAGAACAAAGGACTGGCTGGCTATCACTTCCAAAACAGCCTTATTTATTTCCTCTCGAATACTTTCATACTGACGTTTTAAATCCAGTGAGCTTACTTTCATCATGGGAGAATATTAATTATTGTGGTGTCAATTAGTGAATTCCTAAGTTTGCTAAACTCTTGTATTTGCATCATTAACGGCTGTTATTATATTGAGAGAGGTGGGATTTGTCAATTAAAAAAGAAGGCCCAAAACAGTCTGCCCTGCCAGGCTTTAACTGAAAATTTTATGACACAGAATATAATAAGGCTTGACACCGCCATATAAATTTTTAAAATCAATCGCAATTTTGAACATTACCGGGACAAATAAACAATCTTAGAATTGTTTATGATGAAAGGAATAATGCTGCAATGTTATAGGCGTTTTTCAAAAATATGTGCAAACAAATTAAAATATTTCTGCTTATCATTCATGTCGTAGTTGTTCTTTTTCTTTTTTCACAAAAACTCTACGCAGCCGCATTACATTTTATCGCCTGCGGTGACACCCGTCAGGATATTAAGACAATGGAAGAACCACAGATAAAACACAATGCGATTGCCAAAGCAATACGGAAATTTAACCCTGATTTTATCCTGTTTTCGGGAGATATGGTCTATTATAATGAATTTGATAAATTCGGAGAGGTGATTACCAGCAACTATACGGGGGATAAAAAGATTCCCCCTTATAATGGAATTGTTAAAAAAACTGGAGCTGCCGATAAACCCGGAGAGCAGCCCCGGTATTCTTTCTTAAAAGAAGCTGATGGATTAAAAATAAAATTCATTGCCTTAAACTCCTCGTTGCCCGACGATGAAGAACAGCTCCAATGGTTTCTGGGGGAATCAATACAAAGTAATCGGGCTGCGATGCGACATCACCAGGGGATTACCTGACGACTGCGCCTTTGAAAGTCTATTTATAAAAGATCGGCTGGCGGTAATCGATGAGTTTACTTTGAATTGGCAAAAACAATGCAACTAAAGAACTTCATATTCTATTTCATGATCGGTGGCACCATTGTAAGCATGGTGACCTTTCTTGGTTCGCAGGGGAGGGGTCTCCTGGCTGCTTTTGTGGCCACCTTTCCCACCATGACTGTTCTAACCTTTACGCTTATTTATAGCAAGTCAGGGCAAGTTGCTACCGAGAGTTACGCCAAAGGGTTACTCCTGATGACAGCGCCATGGGTTATTTATGTTTTATGCCTTATCTTCCTCATGCCCCGGTGGGGGTTTGCAAAGTCACTTACCATTGGCATATTGACCTATATGATCCTTGCAGGCATTATCAGTGTCGTTGTAAAACATCTTAAATAGATACGAAGTACACATAGCGCAGCAAAGCCGCAACCAGGTACCTCTTAACAAAGGGGTACACCTTAGGGGATCAAGGGGGGTTGTAAAAAAACTTCCACAAAAAGGAAGTTTTTGCACAGCAATATTATAATTGACAATGATATATAATTTTATCACGCCATGTATAGAATTAACAAATATCGTTTTAACGAGTTTAAGTGTCAGGCAAGTTTACACAAATCGAACTATGCCGTTTTAACTAACATGCCAGAAAGGGGGATAAAATACTCACCCGACTTTGACTTTTCAGAAGAATACTATATCTTGAGGGAACTCAACCACCCGCAAATACCAACAGCCAGCGATTTTGGAGAGGGAGAACTATTCAAAGATGAGAAATTTTTAATCAAACAAAATTTTATCATATTACAGCACATTAACGGACACGATCTTGTGGATTACTTCAGTGAAAAAGACGTTGAGAATGCTGAAACCATTGAGGAAGTCATTAAATCGTTCATAAACGTTTGTGATCCATTTCAGCATCTTCACAACAAGCACTATGTTCATTGTGATATAAAACCCGGACATTTGATTCTTAATCAAAAAACAGGGTTGATACACCTTATCGATTTTGAATTGGCCATTAAAAGGGGTGGGATCATTAAGGGAATCAGCCGGGAGTACGCTTCGCCGGAACAGTTGCAGATGCTTAATTATCTCAAGGATCTGCCCCGGAAAGTGCATTATGAGGCCATTTCTTCTTCTATACGGTTGGACGGCAGGACAGACTTATACGCTTTGGGTCTTATCCTATACCAAATATTAACAAAAAAATTATGGCAAACAGAAAAGATTCCACCCGGTAAAATTAACGCCAAAATTCCACAAAGACTGGAAGAAATCATAAACAGACTCCTTGAAGGGAATGTCGCCGATAGAATTCCATCGGCAGAAGAATTAAAAAAATTATTAAGCAACGTTTGAATATAATCGCTTCTCTGCAATTAAAATAACTCATGAAAAACATTATCTTTTCAGACATACACAGCAACGTAGACGCCTTATTGGCGGTAATGAAAGATGTTGACGAAAGGGAAAGTACCCTTGACAGGGTGTTAATTGCCGGCGATATTGTTGGCTATGGCGCATCACCAAATGAGTGTTGCGATATTGTCCGCTATTTAATCTATGGCAGAAAGAAGGTGCCATTGGAAGCCATCCGCAAAATCATGGCCCAACCCTATTTTACCTCTGAACAACAGGAATCCCAGATGAACGCCCTTATGTCTATGGAGAAGAAATGTATTGCTGTCTGCGGGAATCACGACAGAGAGGCGTCCGGCGAACCATCCCTTACTTCAGAAATGAATCCCGTGGCAATGGCGGCCATAGACTGGACCAGAGGGGTATTAACAAAGGAGAATATTAAGTTTTTAAAACGCCTTCCCTTGAGGGTGAAATTTAGCAGTGAGGGGCACGAGATTGTACACAGCACGCCTTCCTACCCGCAGGGCTACGAGTACGTCAGGAATGCAGGTGTGTTAAAATATACAACTCTATGGTCAAAAGTAACCTTTGGAGGCCATACACATCGTCCATCTGCCTATGTCTACACGAAGGAAACAAGGACCATAAATGCCTCTGTCCTGATTCCGGCAGACAATTACGATATGAGGCTCATGCTCATTGAAAAGCATTCAACGAATAAGGTAGAATCTTTCGATATTGATTCAGGCAATGATTGGAAATATTATATCAACGTGGGCTCAGTGGGTCAGCCGAGGGATGGAAATCCACAAGCATGTTATGTAATATTCGATTCTACGGCAAAGCATCTCGAATTCAGGCGAGTGCCCTATAATAAAGAAGCGGCTTCAAAAAAAATAATAGAGGCAAAACTATCAAATGAACTGGCAGAAAGGGTATTAAAGGGTGTTTAGATCTTTACCAAAAATAAACGTCCCGCTCTGCCCACCCGATTTCTCCACCAGGTGAATATCGCTGATCACCATCCCTTTATCTACGGATTTGCACATATCGTATATGGTAATTGCACAGACGGTAGCAGCAGTAATTGCCTCCATCTCTACCCCTGTCTTTCCGGTAACCCTGACCTCTGAAAATATGTCTATTTCGTCCATGGAGTTATTTGTGTAGTCAATCTTTACACTTGTTAAATTGAGTGGATGGCACATGGGAATCAGGGTAAAGGTTTGCTTTGATGCCATAATGCCTGCAACTCTGGCCACCTCCAGCACATCTCCCTTCTGTACCTTCTTATCCATAATAAGCTGGAAAGTTTCTGGTTTCATAACAACCTTTGCATGGGCAACAGCGGTTCTATCCGTAATTTCTTTATTGCTGACATCCACCATACGGGATGCGCCCTGTTCGTCAAAATGGGTTAATTGTGTCATTGCCTGATGTTCACCTCCTCTTTTTATTTTCATAATAATAAAACATCCTAAAAAATTTTCAAGTCATAAATGAAAACTAAGGGGTCTTTACAGGTCGTCCGAGAATTCAATGTCAAGCTTAAATGTATACTATATATTGTTTAATATTAATACGATAGATCACTATATAGTATAGTCTCTGGTGCTCAAGGCAATTCTCGGACAACCTGTTTATTATTGACATTGGCTTGTGTAAATGATTAATTATATTTTAGGGCAAGACCTTTAAGGATAGAATTTGATGGGGCACTTTACCACGTTACATCAAGAGGCAACGCAAGAGAACCCCTATTTATTACTGATAGTGATCGTGTCCTGTTTCTGGATATATTAAAAAAGAGGTCTATCTGTTGCAGGTTTCAAGATATGTGGTTCTGAATCCTGTCAGGGCAAAGATTGTGGAAAGTCCTGGTGAATGGAAGTGGCTGTTTATCTTGAGGTGCTTTACTCGACCATAAGCAGCTTGTTAAAAAAGAATCAACTTCATCGGCAAAAATAAAGACCCCATTTGTGGAGATACCATGAAAACAACAAGCATGACACTTGTTGTTTTATTTACTCTTCTTTCTGCTGCTAATGCAGATGATAATTGGAAGAATTGGTATGCAATAACATGGAGAGATACATCTGCAAATATAGTAAGATATACAAATCAGATGGGTTATGATTACATTGGGGTAAGGGATTTTGATTTTAATAAATATAAAAATAATCCAGATTGTAGGGGCAAAAAATTCTATGTTGTGAATCCGCATATGGCTTCAACGCTGTATGATAATTTACCAGGTCGTAACTCTTTAGGGACAACCACAGGGGCGGGAAGTGTAATTGATACATCACTGAACTATACACAAGAGCAAATAGACTGGTATAATCAACGCATGGTGTGGAAAAGCAAAGAACCATTTCCAAACAACCTTGCAACTGGTTGGTTTCCTAATAAAAACAATCCTATAAGATTTCATCCAATGTGGGATGTACAGCAACAAGCTGTCATTGATGAATTGATTGAAGGCATAATTAAACACATTCGCAAATATGAAAGTCAAAGTTTACCATTTACTTTTGCAGGTTATATAGTAGATGTACCAAGAATATCCGGTGACTTTTTTTATTTTAATGGCAGCCAAAAATTCATGACAAAATTATCGCATTGGGCAGGAACAGATTCGGGTTTAATACATGACACTATTACTCATAAGTACTCAACGTATACTGAAGGGTGGGCCGCTTTTTATAAACAATTAAATACAAGGCTGAGACACGAATTTCCTGGCGCTAAGTGGATAATAGAGCCTGCGCTGCTTTATTCGGCTTCTGCTCCTGATGAATGGTATATAGTGTTAAAAACAGAGACGATAAAGACGAATTGACCCCTGATTTCTTATCTCAGGAAGAAGGGCTTAATGGTAATACGGCATTTGTTGACGATAAAAATAACTTTAATTCGGGTATGAATATTACAAAAAGTATGGTTGGAAGTTCTCAATCTAACGAAGTCGCCGAATATGCAAATCGCCTTATTGCTGCCAAAGCAGGCATTAATGGGGCGTGGTATAACTGGTTTGGGCGATGGGGAGGATTTAGAAGTATGCCTAACTTCCAGCGTATTACTGAGGTCTATCCGAGACTTCTCCTGGTAAGATGTGTGCCAAATTGGGATAACTTGAACAGAATCGGGACAAGCTCAAGAATGATGGATACTTCAATTAATGGAACGACGACATATAATGCTTACAAAAATGGAAAGTTGTGGTCTCACATGGATAACCAGGTATATTATTCCCGCCACCCTAAAACAAAGAAACTCTATGCCGTGTTCAATACAGGAACAACACCACCAGCAGGTAGTGTCACGATAAATTCAAATGAACGTCTAGTCTCTGCATATTCTACCAACGGATATTTTGAACCGGTACATGATATAACATCACAGTTTGTTGTGGACGGAGTGAACATAAAACCTACAGCTGCAATTGTAGGAACTACAACAGGATTTGGGGTAATTCAGGATTTGGGGTAATTATGGATATACAATAATAAGGCTGTAAATAGTATAGGAACAGGTGCAATAAATGCATCTGATAGTGGGGTTATACCGCCCAGTGAACTTATCATTTTATAAATAAACACAATCACACAAATAGAAGGAGCAATTGTGTCGGAACTCCAGGCATCTGCCACGATGATGTCACACCGCAGGACGATTTCGTTATATCACGGCGAAATTGATGATATAATCGGTCCGGCGCGCAACTGCTTGTCCCATTACCCGCTGTGTATGTCCTCTATGGCGGCGCTGTGATGAAAGAAAGATATATTCTTATAAAGAGCTGTGTAGGAGCAGGTTTCAAACCTGCCCCTACAACGGATGTTCACCCCAGTCAAAATACATAAGTATAGAATGCATGGCATGTTAGTGTTATTTTATCGATAAATATGTGGTCACTAATATATTATTA
>JABWAQ010000053.1 GCA_013360945.1 Candidatus Brocadia sp. | reverse complement strand
GTCAATTGCCAGCATAAGCTTATCAAGTGGTAATAATATAATTACGGTAACGGCCAGAGATGGGGCAAATAACACAATAAATGATACGATTACCGTAACAGTTACCTCCGGATACTCTGGTGATTTACAGGTCTTTTATAGGTTTGATGAAGGAGGTGGATCGATTGCTAATGATTCTTCGGGCAACGGCAATAACGGGACAGTTAACGGCACTGCATGGACGACCGGTAAAAACGCCGGTGCACTGAGTTTTAATGGAACAAATAGTTATGTATCACTTTCTGACAATTTGGCGCCTTTTACTGAGTTTACTTGCACTGCATGGGTAAAAGTTACTGATTTGGCCGCAATAAGAGGCATTTTTACTTCCGGTGATCAAAATGGCAGTGGATTCAGATTTAGGGTCAATCAAGATGGCTCTGTCTGGTTGCTCATGGCGGGTGGCGGCAAACATGATGCACTCTCTACGGCAGCAGGAATTATTCAAAGTGGGACATTTTACCATATCAGTGTGAGCGGGAAATCCGGTCAGT
This sequence comes from Candidatus Brocadia sp., assembly GCA_013360945.1. Lineage (GTDB taxonomy): Bacteria > Planctomycetota > Brocadiia > Brocadiales > Brocadiaceae > Brocadia. The sequence continues at coordinate 31,798 of JABWAQ010000053.1, read as the reverse complement.
ATATGAGGATTTATGTAAACGGTGTGCTTGTTGGAGAAAAACTCACAACTCAAGCCATTGATACACCAACAGACGCCGGTTATATCGGAACATCCTGGAACACAAACCTGGAATTAATGAAAGGTACCATCGATGACGTCCGCATTTACAATCGTACTTTGAGTGGCCAGGAAATACTAAATTTATACAACAATGACGATTTACAGGTCTTTTATAAGTTTGATGAAGGGAGCGGATCGATTGCCAATGATTCATCAGGCAACGGCAATAATGGTACCGTTAACGGCACTACATGGACGACCGGTAAAAACGCAGGTGCACTGAGTTTTAATGGAACAAATAGTTATGTATCACTTTCTGACAGTTTACCGTCTTTAACCGAGTTTACTTGCACTGCATGGGTAAAAGTTGTTGATTTAGCTGCAATAAGAGGCATTTTTACTTCTGGTGGAATGAATGGCAATGGATTTCGGTTTAGAGTCAACAAAGATGGCTCTGTCTGGTTGCTCATGGCAGGTGGCGGCAAATATGATGCACTCTTTACGGCAGCAGGAGTTATTCAAAACGGGGCATTTTACCATATCAGTGTGAGTGGAAAATCCGGGCAGTATATGAGGATTTATGTAAACGGTATTCTCGTAAAAGAAAAGACCACAACTCAAACGGTTGACACTCCAGCTGCCCCCGGTTATATCGGAACATCCTGGAACACAAACCTGGAATTAATGAAAGGCACCATCGATGACGTCCGCATTTACGATCGTGCCTTAAGTGATACGGAAATACAGGATTTATATAACCAATACTCCTTCTTTGTTTTGAGTTTCATGAAAGGAGGATAAAAAAACCCGTATGGCGTTCCTTATGATTATTTTAAAAAAGGTAACTATTCAGCGTACTTTCACCCACAATCACGATGAGTAAACAAAATGTTGTGATTCTGTAATCCTGAAGGGATGACTTGGTATCGTTCATTTTCCAGTTATTTCACCCCTTACGGGGTTTTATAATGGGATGTGTTTTTTTCTATAATCATGTCATCCCTTCGGGATTTTCCGGTACACCTTACCCTATTTGTTCTTAACTATTCAGAAAATTTATGCTCTGTCAGTTTTCGCTGAATAGTTACAGATCAATATGCTTTTTCAACATCCTGTGAAAATCTACCAACTCCCGTGGCGGCCATTTATTGTCCACCTGCGATACCTCTGAGATTCCAAGATTTTCTCCACGTCTCAAGCAGATGTTTGCACAGAGAAATCGACTGTTTATCGGTAAACTGGCCCGCCCAGGCAGTACGCCCTGCAACATCAACTGTACGAAACGTATAAATCCGGACAACCTTGCTCGCACCCCGGAGATACCTTGGCCCCATCAGATCTGTCTGGTGGAGTTCTTCCTTCTTTTCTGCTTTAAAAGGTGAGCATTTCTGATTTTTTGTAATCGTTCATGGAATTAGGGCATAACAACCAGATAACCCTGACAGGGCTTCAAACCCTGTCAGGGTTAATGCTACGGTACATTTCGTGAAGCCTGGCAGAAGTCACAAAAAATCTGGAATGCTACAACTAAATTGCTTGATACCGGTTTTCATACTCCCTTTGATTTTCCATCGACCCCTCCTCCAAAATTGTTTTTGGAGAAGGTTTGACGATGTTCTACAAAGGTCACGATGTTATATATAAACCCACTAAACATTCTAACATTTCTGACGATAATTCCATTTATAAATTAAAGACACAAATTATATACCTTTTTTAGAGAAAGTGAGGTGATTGAGCTCCGAAATACATTTACAAATTTGCTAGCCCTACAAAAGAGGTAGCAAATTTGAAAAAGGCAAACCAGTCGCGAGATTGGGACGCAAAGCCATGGGTCTTCAATGAAGATCGCCAGGTTGCCATATTTGTTAATTAATCTTTTGTTAGGAGAACTAATCATGAAGCGCGCTATTAACCTTTTAGGATTTGTTTTTTTGTTTTTTATACAAGGGTATTTTTTTAATGAAACAAAATTTGTATCCATAGCAAAAGCAGATGATAATTGGAAGAATTGGTATGCAGTAACATGGAGAGACACATCAGCAAATATAGTAAAATATACAAAACAGATGGGTTATGATTATGTTGGGGTAAGAGATTGGGATTTTAGCCAGTATAAAAACAATCCAGATTGTAGTGGTATGAAATACTTTGTTGTAAACCCACATATGCTTTCGACGATGTATGATAATTTACCTAGTCGTAACTCTTTAGGGACAACCGTAGGGGGAGGACTTGTAATTAATACATCCCTAAGTTATACACAGGCACAAATAGACTGGTATAATCAACGCATGGTATGGAAAAGCAATGATCCCTTTCCAAACAACCTTGCTTCCGGGTATTTTCCTGATAATAATTCCATAAGGTTTAACTCAATGTGGGATGTACAGCAACAAGCTGTTATTGATGAAATGATTGAAAGCATAATTAAACACATTCGCAAATATGAAAGTCAAAGCTTACCATTTACTTTTGCAGGTTATATACTAGATGTACCTAGAATTTCTGGCGACTTTTTTTATTTTAATGGTAGTCAACAATTCATGACAAATTTATCGCATTGGACAGGAACAGATTCTGGTTTAATACATGGTACTATCACCCACGAGTACTCAACGTATACTGATGGATGGGCAGCCTTTTATAAACAATTAAATACAAGGTTAAGACAAGAATTTCCTGGTGCTAAGTGGATAATAGAGCCTACTCTGATTTATTCGGATTCTTCTCCTGATGACTGGGTATATAGTGTTAGAAACAGAGCTGATAAAGATGAATTGACCCCTGATTTTCTCTCTCAGGAAGAGGGCACTTATCATACTACTGAATTTGTTGACAATGACAACATCTTTAATTCTGGCATGAATATTACAAAAGATATGGTTGGAAACTCCCAGTCTAATGATGTAAATGAAGATATAAATCGTCTTATAGCAGCCAAAGCTGGCATTAACGGCGCATGGTATAACTGGTTTGGGCGATGGGGTGGTTTTAGAAGTATGCCAAATTTTAAGTATATTACGGAAGTTTATCCCAGGCTCAAATTGATAAGATGTATACCAAACTGGGACAATTTAAATAATGTACCTCTATATGATCGTTCATGGGATGGCAGTGTTTATCGAAGTACAAAGAGCTATATCAGCAGCGATGTTATGTATTCACACCATCCAAAAACAGGAAAGCTCTTTGCCGTGTTTAATACAAAGAATGGAGTTATAAAGCTTAACGCTGGCGAGAAGATAGACTCAGTGAACCGTGTTAATGGTTACTTCGAGGAGGCAGAGGATGGGAGTGCAGACGTTGATATTTTTGGTGACGAGATAAGGCTGAAGAGTAACGTTGGTATTGATGTTGATGCCAACAATGGACAAATTAAGGGCAAGGGATATATTTTTACATTATCGACCGGTGGGGCTCCCAGGGTAACGACTGGTACTGCATCAGGAGTGACGTCAAATTCAGCGATCTTGAACGGAACGGTAAATGCCGGCGGATTGTCAACGACGGCTTGGTTTGAGTATGGTTTGATCAGCGGATCATATGACAGCAGGTCATCAATTCAAAATATGACCGGGTCGAGTGACACAGCGGTAAACGTCAGCGTAAATGGATTATCAGCAGGCAAGACGTACTATTACCGTCTGGTTGCGCAAAATGCTGTAGGGACAACAAATGGGGCAGAAATGGCTTTTACTACACCGGATACCACAGCGCCGAATTGTTCCATCAGTATTAACAACGGTAACTCGTATACTAAATCAACCGGAGCGACCCTATCGCTATCAGCTACAGACGATATCGGAGTGACGGGGTATTACCTCTCCACAAGTTCAACAATACCGTTGGCAACAGCCGCTGGTTGGACCGCGGTGACGTCTACGATCGGTTATAGTGCCAATGTCCCTTATACATTAAGCAATGGCGATGGTAACAAAACGTTGTATGTATGGTACAAGGATGCAGCGGGAAACGTGTCAACTACAGCAAGCGATTCCATTACCCTGGATACGACGGTGCCGATTATTGCGATTACCAATCCTACATCTGAAGCTATCTATACAACTACCAACAACACAATTAATTTGAATGGCAGTGCCTCAGATGAAACGAGTGACATAAGTAGTGTGACATGGAATAATAGTAGGGGAGGAAATGGTATAGCCAGTGGAACTACCTCATGGACAATTGACGGCATAAGCTTATTAAGCGGTGAGAACGTCATTGTGGTAACAGTTACAGATGGTGCAGGTTATACAGGGAATGATAAAATTACTGTAACCTATGGCATAGGCCCCAAGGCAACGACGGGGCCAGTAACAAATGTGACATCAGATTCGGCAATACTAGGCGGGACGGTCAATGCCGGTGGATTGTCCACTTCGGCATGGTTCGAATACGGTAAGATCAGCGGATCATATGGCAGCAAGTCATCAACTCAAAATATAACGGGGTCGAGTGACACAGCGATAAACGTCAGCGTAAAAGGATTATCAGCAGGCAAGACGTACTATTACCGTCTGGTTGCGCAAAATGCTGTAGGGACAACAAACGGAGTGGAAATGGCCTTTGCGACGCCGGATACCACAGCGCCAAATTGCTCTATCAGTATTAACAACGGTGACACGTATACCAAATCAACCGGAGTGACCTTGTCACTATCAGCTACAGACGATATAGGAGTGACGGGTTATTACCTCTCCACAAATTCAACAGTACCGTTGGCAACAGCCGCTGGTTGGACAGCAGTGACGTCTACAACTGGTTATAATGCCAATGTTCCTTACACATTAAGCAATGGCGATGGTAACAAGACGTTGTATGTATGGTACAAGGATGCAGCGGGAAATGTGTCAACTACAGCAAGCGACTCCATTATATTGGACGCGATTGCTCCTCTGATAGCCATCACCAGTCCAACAACCGATGACACCTATATGGCTACAAGCAGCACAATTAGTTTAGGTGGCAGCGCATCGGATGGTACAAGCGGTGTGATTAATGTGACTTGGAGTAACAGTAGGGGCGGGAGCGGAACGGCCAGTGGGACTACCAGTTGGTCAATCTCTGGTATGAATTTGTCGAGTGGTGATAATATAATTACGGTAACAGCCACAGATGGAGTGAATAACATAGGAATAGCTACGATTACGATAACCAGTAATTTACTGACTCTCTATACACTTGATGAGGGGACTGGAATGGTTGCTAACGATTCATCAGGCAACGGCAATAATGGAATGGTTAACGGCGCTACGTGGACGACCGGCAAAAGCACAGGGGCACTAAGTTTTAATGGTATAAGTAGTCACGTATCACTTTCCAATTCCTTGTCGTCTTTTAGTGAGTTTACCGCCTCTGCATGGGTAAAAATTACTGATTTTGTCGCAATAAGAGGCATTTTTACTTCCGGCGGGAAAAATGGTAAAGGATTCAGGTTTAGAGTCAACAAAGATGGTTCTGTCTGGTTGCTGATGGCGGGCGGAGGCAAATACGATACGCTCACTACATCTTCAAGAGTTATTAAAAGCGGGGCATTTTACCATATCAGTGTGAGTGGGAAATCCGGACAGTATATGAGGATTTATGTAAACGGTATCCTCATAAAAGAAAAGACCACAACTCAAACAATTGATGCACCAACTACTCCAGGCTATATCGGAACATCGTGGAGCACAAGCTCAGAATTAATGAATGGCACCATTGATGACGTACGCATCTATGATCGTATCTTGAGCGTCCAGGAAGTACAGGGCTTATATAACCAATAAATTGAGTTGGTAAGACACCAGGCATGGAAGGTATGCATATTCCATGAACAGGGGATAGGGAAGGTGTTAAGCCTTCCCTATCCTAAATAAATTCGAAATTTCAATTATTTTGGCAGGTTGTTGGTTTTTTGATTGAAACTTCACCGTGCTATAGCATTACTGTGTGAAATCTTTCTTTTTTTGTAAGTTTTTTTAAACCCCCCATAATCCCCCCGTAAACGGGGAGAAACTTATCATCCTCCCTGTTTACGGGGAGGGAAGAGATGGGGTTTGGTTGCGGGTTTGCTGCGTTATAGTATTACTCTATAAAAACTTCTTTTTTCTGTAAGGTTTTTTTTGGGACCTTCGTGGTTAAACTCTTTTTTATTTCCTATGAAATACAGCCCAACTTTGGTCACTTTTCAGACTCGTTTGGGCGAGAGAAGATATTATCGCGATTGAAAATCGAAAAGACTTAACCACAGAGAACACAATGAGTAGCCACAAAGAACACAATGACAGAAAACGAAATTGCACATAAAGTAATAGGAATAGCAATAGAAGTTCACAATGCGCTTGGCAAAATTGACAAATCAGGATTTTTTATTGAAAAAGAAAAACCGATGCCGCTGTTTTTCGAAGAAGTAAGATTAGAGTGTGGTTACAGAATAGATTTGTTGATAGAACATAAATTAGTGATTGAAATAAAAAGTGTAGACGTACTAAATAACGCGCACCTTGCTCAGACGCTTACCTATATGAAGTTAGGAAATTACAAACTGGGGTTACTGATGAATTTTAATGTTGTCAAGCTAAAAGATGGAATAAAAAGGATAATCAATGGAATTTTGTGATCTTTGTGTAAAACTTCGTGTTCTTTGTGGTTGCGCTTTTTTGGTTGCGGCTGTGCTGCGCTGGGAATATACTGATTCATAAACATAAAACGCATATGGAGGGACAATACAATGGCCGAAGTTATTTTGTTTAGACCCGCGGAAAACCCAAATGCTTTACTATCCACCAGGTGTCCGCTCGGTTTAGTGTATATAGGAACCTACCTTGCTCAAAAGGGATATTCTGTTAAAATAATAGACTCCGGAAGTTGCAAAGACTGGCTTTCTGAATTAAAAAACTCCCTGGTCCAATAACCACATAAATTTATTTCGCTCCTATTCCAAATAATACGGCCGGTATTGTCATAAGGAGTATCTTAAAGTCAAGCCACAGTGACCAATTATCGATATACTCTAAATCTAGTTTCATCCATTCGTTGAAATCAGTTATCTTATTTCTTCCATATGCCTGCCAGAGACAGGTTATGCCTGGTCTCATGCTCAGCCGTCTTCGCTGCCAGGGTTTGTATTTATCCACTTCTGCAGGAAGTGGGGGTCTTGGGCCTACAAGGCTCATATCTCCCCTTAATACATTCCATAATTGCGGTATTTCGTCTAAGCTGAACTTCCTTAAGAATTTTCCTACCTTTGTTATTCTGGGATCTTCTTTCATCTTAAAGACAGGCCCATCCATCTCGTTATATACGAGTATGTCCTTAAGCCTGGCCTCGGCATCCTCAATCATTGTCCTGAATTTATAAAGCAAAAATCTTCTGCCGTATAAGCTACATCGTTGCTGTTTAAAGAATATATTGCCTTTAGACGTCGTCTTTACGATTATGGAGCTAATTGCAAAAACCGGTGATAATATGATAAGTGCAATGCCAGAAAAGATTATGTCAAAAAGACGTTTTAACAAAAGGCGTATTAACTGGTCTGGTGTACTTTCAAAGGTAAGTATGGGAAAATTTTCCAGGTAACTATATTTTGCCTTCGATAACTTAAGCTCAAACAAATCTAAAGCCACACTCACCCTTAAGCCCTCAATTTCACATCTATACATGATTTCTTCAATCTTGCTCAGCCAGGAGCGTGGAACAATAAATATAACCTCGTCTACTACATTATTTTTGATTATGTCGGGCACGTCCTTGAAAGAACCTAATACCCTTTGCCCAAAAATTACAGTGCCGATTTTCGCCGCATCGTCATCCACGAAGCCGATAATATTAATTCCCCACTCAACATGGTTGTCAATTAAATTTACAAAACGCTGAGCCCTTTTGCCTGTGCCGATGATTAAAATATTTCTTGTATTTAAACCTTTCTTGCGTTCATAGCGAAAACATAATATCAAAATGATCTTTTCAACACTAATAAATACTGCCGCAAGTAAAAATGAATAAAATATGTGCAACCTGCTAATTGACCCGACATTTGTTACAAAAATAAAGCTTCCGAAAAGGCACCCCCCTATAAGAGTTGCTTCGGTCACCACAAATAAGATATCGAGTATTTGTTTGGTCCTGAAAGAATCATACATTCCAAAATAGTAAAGAAGGACCCCCCATATAATAAGTAATGAGGGTAAAAGTATGATGTAAATGCCAAGTTCTTTGTAGAAAACATCAAATTCATTTCTCAAAAACCCCCCAAGGAAAAAGGTTGCCACGACTACGCATAAGTCTAAGAATATCATGACCCATTTGAATAATACAATATGTTCTTTTAACATATCAAAATGATGCCGCTAATCCAAAAAATACGGTATTTTTTGTATATCCTAGATCTTCTGAACTGGTATTATCGTGCGAATAGGTATAGGTAAAAGTCCCTCTTAAGCTTTGATTAATATCATATCTAAAAGTAGCGTTTGCTCCTGTCAGCCTTGTCTTGAAATTGGAGGACATATATTCGCCCTCTCCGTAAAAAATTGAAAGAGATCCCTGGAATCTTTCCATCAACTGTCTTTTTAAGGAAAGTGTCGTCCGCCAGTTTTCAAAGACATCATCGACGTAAGGGCTTGTAGTGTCCTGCCTATCAAAAGAAATGCTCGCGACTGTGTCCGTGTCTTTCTGATATGCAATTGAGGTGAAGATGACCGGCTTAGTGGTACTTTTATCGTCATAGGAGTCAATAAAATCGAATCCGGCTCTCCCATCGAAATAAAGCTTTTTTGTGATATACTGTCTTATCCCCGCAGTAATTTTGTTTATTGAGGCATCTTCTCCGCCTTCAAATCTTCTATTGATAAAATCATATGAGAACAAAGAGGTAGTGGTTGAACTGAATAAATAATCTATCTCAAAACCGGGGTTATTTAGAACTGAATTCTCCAAATTATCTGAGTCTTCTATTCCTGAAAATATATTTACGCTATTATCATATTTTGTTATGACGGTAAGTTGTTTTGAAATATCTTTTGCGTAGTCGATATGAAAATTATTTCTGAAGTATTCGAATCGGCCTTGTGTTCTTCCAAATTGCTCCGAAAAAAAATCTTCTCTGTAAAAGAGGGGCTCATCGGAATGGATAAAGTCATCCCGTAAACGTATACGATCGTTCCTTGAAAACTCATTTACAAAGTTTAAAAGTAATTCTTCGGTAATGTTATTAAAATCAGGATTTTCGGCATAAATTCGACCTTTCGCTTTGCCGAGAAATTCCAAACTTCTCGTTTTCCCTTCGTATTTTACGCCTAGTCCTGATCCCAAAGTTGTTATGAAGTCTTCTACTTGATTCTTTTCATTATAGGTAACATTATCATCAAACTCTTCACCAACTGATACTTCCATGACCTTTATGTCGAACCCCTTGTAGTTAAAAGAAAGGGAATCAAGGAATTTAGTGACGGTGAGATCTAAGCTATCATTGTCGGATGAATAAGCGCTTGAAATGGCAACTGTTACAAAAATTGCCCAAAGGCATGCGATTGATATTGCAGTTGATATTGTTTTGAAATATCTTACCAGTTGTTTCACTTTGGTCCTATAGTAAGTTTGTAATTTCTTGACATATCCAAACCGTTTAATTTGTATCTTAGACTACAGTCGCTCAGTTACGGTTGTTTCCAAGGTAAAACAGCAAAGTCTAAACCCACAAAGATATATGGTCTGTAATATTACTTTAACAAATCAATCCTTTTACCCGCTTACATTCGCCTAAATTATACAAAATGAAATCAGATTTGCAATTATAAAATTTAAAAGTGAGCGAAGATAAAGAATTGTGAGCAGGGAATATAAATCAAGACTGAACAACGCTGTGATTTTAGTTTATTCGTAACCGGATCATTGTCGGCCAACCAACACAAACCCTAAACCTACATATTCTTTTGCCAAATCTCCAGGCGATGATTATCAATTCACATTTAGGCATCCGGCGACTTTTTCATTGCGAAGGTTTTTTGATAAGTTATTGGATTTGCATTGATAAGAATATTGTTGATTGGACTGGGCAAAAAATAAGACAGTTATGGTTCTCCTTGATCGGCAAAAAAAGGGCTGGTTTAATGATCAGGCTTGATGTACCTGCGAAGGAAGATGCTATTGAGGATGCTTTAAGATTGTCGAAAGAGTTTATTGCAGATTTAGCACAAACAATCCCTCAGGATCAAGTGGGTTATATTTTTGGAAATCCATCTGGTTCAATTATGCATAAGAAATCTGATCTTTGATGCCAGCTTCCTTAAAAGCCTTCAATCGTAAGAAACAACTATGACATACTCCGCATGCTTTATCAGTATTCTTATAACACGACCAGCTTAGATGGAACGGAACTTTTAAAGAAACGCCTATTTTTACTATCTCAGATTTATTCTTATGGATAAGCGGCGTTTCCACCTCAAGATGAGTCTCTGGCCTTGTTCCTACCCTTATCAGTTTGTTAAAGATTTCGTAATATGCTGGCTTACAGTCAGGATAACCTGGGCTGTCATGTTCCACTGCGCCAATAAATACCTTTCTTGCCCCAATAACCTCACCCCACGCAACTGCAATTGTTAAAAAGAGTGTATTTCTAAAGGGGACATATGAGGTGGGAATTTCTTTATTATTCAACTGAGCATCCTGAACGTTCATACAAGGGTCTGTTAAACTTGATCCGCCAATCTTGCTTAAGTAATCGATATGAGATATAAGTATTCTGTCATCAGGAATATGGTAATATGCAGCAATGTCATGAAACGCCTTAAGCTCTCTTGTTTCAGTGCGCTGACCATAATTCACGTGTAATAGCGCAAGCCGGTATTGCGTATGTGCAATGCCAGTTGTTACGCAGCTATCCATACCGCCACTAACTAATACAACAGCGATATCCTTCACTTTGTTAAACACCTCTTGTTTCCGGTACCCAGATGTATTTGTGGAGTTGCAGTTGAAATCGTACATCGAGATTGTCTTCCAAAATCCACTGGACGACCAATTTCGGGGAGATTGAACTAAAGACAGTTCCTATCAATACATTGGTAACTCTGGACAAATGATATTCATGTATCACCTCTTTCGTCCAGTCGTAATCTCTCCGAGAGTTTAAGACAAATTTCACCTCATCTAATTTCGTCAGATAGTTGATATTTTGCCAATGCATTGAATGACTCATGCTACTGTCGGGACACTTGATATCCATAATTTTTATGGCTTTTTTTGGTACGGTACGTATATCGTAACTGCCATTTGTTTCGACTAACACAACATAATTTTTTTTTAGTAATTCTTTGATCAATACCGGTGTGTCTTTATTCGACAGAGGTTCACCGCCCGTGACACAAACTATTTTTGATTTTAAACCAGTAATACACTCAAGGATAGATTGAATCGTTATTTCTGTTCCATCTTCATAGGCATACGTAGTATCACAATAACTGCAGCGTAAATTACAACCTGTTATACGTACAAATATACAAGGCAAGCCTGCATAAGACGTCTCTCCTTGTATGCTCTTAAATATTTCATTAATCTTCATCTTGTAATTTTACAAAAGTTTTATCGAATTTAGAATTTAATAAATGCGCAAATTAATTTTATGAGATATTACACGTATCTCAAGCGTTATTTATGCCTGGACACAAAATATTTATTGAATAGTCTCATCAATTATGAGATAGTATTATGCCAATTTCTGACTATTCACTTATTCAAGGTATGCGACCATAAAAAGTTTCCTTGCGGTATTTTTGATAGGAAAGGAGGAACAATGTCAACGATATTAAAAGAAGATGTTTTACGAGGTAAAAACAATGAGACCTCTAGTAAAGAAAAAGTAGATAAGATAATGAATACCATAGTTGAATCAACAGGGACATTGAACGCTATAAAAATGGAAAGTACAGAAAGCAAGCCAATATCAGAGAAAATAAGGTACGATATCTTTAGCAGTGAAATATTGATAGGGGGGGAGAGACAGTCTGACCTTGACGAGATTAGAAATAAACTTATAAAAGAATTAAAACCCTCCAATGAATTAGAATCAATTATTGTAGACCGGATTATTTCAAGCGTTTGGCGCTTAAAACGATGCCTGAAGATTGAAAGACAGGTCATGGAACATGATACATCCTGTATTCAAGAATACGAGCAGGGATTTTTCAGGACGAGAAAAAGGACGAACAAAGAACTTACACAATTAAAGGCCTTAAAAATAATTGAAAATAAAAATGGAATTATGGACTTGTCTAAATACGAAACCATGCTGGAAATGCAAATATATAAAGCATTGAGAGAGTTGGATAGATATCGGAGACGAGAATCAAGACAAGAAAAGAAGGCATTGAGAAGGGCTAAATAGAAGCTTCGTCATATTTCAAACTGAAATTGGTTTTTTGTTTTAAAAACACGAAAGTAGCTTTCGGCACTCCGGTATTGCAACATAATATATATTATCAGACGTTGCAGATAATTGCCGGGGGGTGCTCTCATAAGCGCTAACTTGTATTTGCTTTTTTTTATCAGGTAGGGATTGTAGGGACACGGTGCTCCGTGTCCCTACGATTCACGAGGATTCTTGAAGAACGCTTATTTCAATTTTTGTAACAAGCGTAAAAATCGCGAACCTCTTTCTTGGCTTTTCATGTTATTTTTGTCTCCTTTTTAGCAACGAAAGAATATTATTGACAATATAAACTATCTCTGCTACCATGTTTCCCTGAGTTTTAGTTACCATGATTGTTTTATTGTTTATGTAGTTTGTTATAGGAGGTCAATTTTGAACGCTGAAGAAATTGAAAAAGGTGTAACAGCAATAGTTGCTGAAGTTACCGAGTTAGGCGAAAAAGAAATATGGGACAAGAGAGATGCAAATTTTTTCAAAGACCTTGAGATAGATTCTCTGTTAGCCCTTGAAATTCTCGCGCTTATTGAAAAGAAATTTAAGGTACAAATCCCAGAGGAAAAGCTCGTCGATATCACATCGTTAAGCGCTACGATTGATTTAACAAAATCTGTTTTAGCGGAAAGCGGAAAACTCTCATCATAAAGTGTTACATTGGCAGCATTGACAATTTTATAGAGTGATATTTTGGTGATTAACGAAATGATGGGCTACGTGAAATGATGCTTTTTGAGGAAATCCGATCTCTTCTTCCTCAAAAATATCCTTTTTTATTTATTGATAAAGTTATTGAGTTTGAAGAGAAAAAAAGAATTGTTTGTGTAAAAAATGTCTCCGGCAACGAACCAGTCTTTGTTGGCCACTTCCCTGATTTTGCCATCATGCCAGGCGTTTTAATCATCGAGGCGATGGCACAGGCTTCAATCATCCTATTCAGGAAAAGCACTCCCACCCAAAACGACAGGGATACGGTTTTTTTATTGGCAGCAGTCAGTAATGCACGATTCACAAAACCCGTTTTTCCTGGCGATCAACTCTTTGTAGAAATCAGCGTAGAAAAGATTGTGTCTAAAGGAGCAATTGTTCAAGCATTGGTAAAGGTTGATGAAAAAACAGTTGCCAAGGCAACTTTGACTTTTGGAATTGCAGATAAACATACAATAGTATCTGGTTGACAAAATATTTATGAATAAACGAGTGGTTATAACAGGCGTAGGAATGATCACCCCTATCGGATCTGGAAAGGACACATTTTGGAATGCCCTTATTGCGGGTGTATCCGGGGTGGACGATGTATCATGTATTGACACTTCCGGGTATAAGGTTCATAAAGGATGCGAGGTGAAAGATTTCAAGTATTCGGATTATATTACTAACGGTGTTCTCAAAAAGATCGGTAAAGGTTCTCAGTTTGCGATTGCAGCTACGAAACTTGCCTTGAATGATGCCAGGCTTGATCTGAATGTTGTTGATTTAGAAAAAATCGGAGTTTCCGTAGGGACGACTGCCGGTGAAATACAAATCCTGGAAAAAGTCAATTATATCAGGCACAAAGAAGGCGAAGACAAGGTAGATCCTGATTTATTTTTAATGCATCCCTGTAATAATATTCCAGCTAATGTTGCTATTGAGTTTGGCTTTAAAGGACCCAATACTATTATCCCTACCGCTTGTGCCGCAGGGAATTATGCAGTTGGATATGCTTATGATCTAATTAAGTTTGGACGGGTGGATATGATGGTTGCCGGTGGTTCCGACCCCTTTTCAAAAGTTGCCTATACGGGCTTTGCCAGGCTGGGCGCTATTGCTCCTGAGATATGTCAACCTTTTGACAAAAATAGAAAAGGCATGATGGTTGGTGAAGGCGCTGGCATGCTTCTCCTGGAATCGCTTGATCATGCTGTGAAGAGAAATGCAAACATTTATGCCGAAATCATCGGTTATGGGCTCAGCTGTGATGCTTATCATATTACTATTCCACATCCCGATGGTGAAGGCGTGGTCTCTGCCATGAAAAAAGCCTTAAAAAACGCAAATCTGAGGCCCGAAGATATCCAGTATATCAGCGCCCATGGCACAGGTACCCCCGCTAATGACAAGGCTGAAACGATTTCAATCAAAAAGGTATTTGGAGAAAAACCCGAGCATCTTGCGATTAGTTCAATAAAATCCATGATTGGCCATACTATGGGTGCAGCAAGTGCAATAGAGTCCATTACCTGTTCCCTGGTCGTCCAAAATGACATTATACCTCCTACGATTAATTATGAAACACCAGACCCTGAATGCGATCTGGATTATGTGCCCAATGTTATGAGAAGGCAACAAGTAAATATTGCATTGAATAACGCCCATGCCTTCGGTGGCAATAATAGCTGCCTGGTGGTAAAGAAGTTTACAGGTTGAAACATAAAAAACGAACCCGGTTCCCGTGGACCGGAGACTGCGTTGAGTTAGGCGCTTAGAATGAGGTTTGAGATGGAAAAAACGAGAATTGTCATTACCGGTGTTTCTGTTATCTCACCGATCGGGATAGGCAAGGATGTTTTTTGGCAAAATTTAACAAACGGCGTGTCGGGCATTAAACCCATTACCTTATTTGATGTAAGTAAATTCAATAGTAAACAAGCCGGTGAGATTTCTGATTTCGATGCGAAGGTTTACCTTGGGCAAAAAGGGATACGTCATATCGACAGAACTTCCCTCCTTGTATCATCTGCAACGATCTTAGCCATTAAAGACGCCAACCTGGAAAACAATACGTACAATGGTGACGAATTGGGTATTGTCGTTGGCTCTACGTATGGAAGCATTGATAGTATCAGTTCTTTTGATTTTCAGTCATTGCGTGAAGGCCCTAATTATGTCAATCCTATGGACTTCCCTAATACCGTGCTGAATGCCCCGGCAAGCCGCGCTTCTATTTTTTGCAAGGCAACAGGGCTGAATACAACCATCTCGAACGGTGTAACCAGCAGCATCGATGCCATTATTTATGCCGCTGATTTCCTTCGAATGGGCCGGGTAAAGGCTGTCGTTGCAGGAGGCGTACACGGATTAACTCATGATATATTTTGGGGGGCACATAATTCCAAAATTTTATCAGGAAGCAAACATGGGACTTTGGAAATTTGTGCACCTTTTGATAAAAGGCGCAATGGGATGATAATTGGTGAGGCGGCAGCATTGGTCATCCTCGAAACCCTGGAAGACGCACTGAAGAGAAATGCACATATCTACGCAGAGATTAAGGGTTACAGAACCGCATTTGACCCCAAAATGGCCGTCAGTAAAGATTATCAAATAGACGGCAACAAAAGGGCTATCCTGGGTGCTATTGCAGATGCCAATCTGACACTGAATGATATTTCGTACATATCTGCCAATGCTTACTCGGGCGTCTATGGCGATGCCATGGAAACCAGGGTCATCAAAGAGGTCTTCGGAATGAGGGCAAGTCTTATTCCTGTAACCGCCATCAAGTCTATGACCGGCGAATGTTATGACGCTTCAGGTGCGTTACAAACGATAGCCGCTGCAATGTCCATCAATACCCACACAATTCCCCCCACCATTAACTACAAGGAACCCGATCCGGAGTGTGACTTAGATTATGTAGCCAATACCGCGCGAGTTTTACCGGTTAAAAATGTCCTCATTAATTCCTTCTCCCGATTGGGTAATAATTCGTCCTTAATTATTTCCAAATACAAATCATAGTTCATGATGCCTTCCAACCTGCGTATTCAATCCACAAAAAAGGATATGTTGTATCCTTATTATGATACGATTGTGATTGGAGCAGGCATAGCCGGTTTGGTTTGTGGTGCATTTCTTGCTAAAAACGGGAAAAAGGTTCTCATCGTGGAACAACATTTTGTCCCTGGTGGCTATTGCACTTCTTTTAAAAGGAAAGGTTTTAACTTCGACGCGGCTGTTCATCATATAGGCGGTTGCGGAAAATGGGGAATTGTTGGTCTTTGCCTTAAGAAGCTGGGAATAGAGATGGATTTTTACCCTCTCGATCCAATGGACCATCTGATTTTTCCTGACTTCACCATAGAAATCCCGGCAGATTTGGATGAATATATCATACGCTTACAGGATCGCTATCCATGGGAAAAGGACAACATCAGGGATTTCTTCCGGGATTTTATAAAACTTTACCGTGCAACGTTCAACAACGAAAAAAGTCAAATTATTGGTAAATACAAAGACCTGACGTATGATGAGATGTTGAACATCTTTTTAAAGGATGTCGAGCTCAAGATGATACTTTCTGGTCAATGGGGCTACATAGGACTCCCCCCTACCCAAGCTTCTGCTATTGGCATGTGTCAAATGATGATTAACTATCTCAAAGACGGCGCCTTTTTTCCCGTTGGCGGTACACAAGAGTTTACTAATGCAATTTTTGAGAAATTTATTGATTTTGGCGGACATATTATGCTATCATCCAGAGCCGAACAAATCTTATTGAATGGCAAAACCGTAAGTGGTGTTAAATTAGAAGATGGCAAAGAGATACTATCAAAATTGGTTGTCTCAAATATTGATGCCCGGCAAACTTTCTTTGAATTACTACAGGGTAAAGTACCTATGCCGTTTCTTCAAAGAATTGAGGGAATGAAGGAAAGTTGTTCTTTTTTCCTTTTATACCTGGGCATTGGAGAAGATATAGATTTAAGCAAATTAAAAAGAGGGTTTTATCATACGGCCAAGGATATAAATTCTCTGGATGGTGAGTGGATGTATGTATCGGTACCGACAAAGATATGTCAAACGCTTGCCCCGCCGAACAAGCAAATAATTTCTGCGGTTGTTTACACTAAGAGCGGAGAATCTAAAGACGTTACCGATTGGAAATCTTTTAAAGAAACTATGACGGAAAGCACGATAAATCGATTAGAGGAATATGTGCCAGATATAAAAAAGCATGTTGAAGTAAGAGATGCGGCTACTCCAAAAACCCTGGAGCGGTATACGTCAAACACACATGGAGCCGCTTACGGCTGGGCGGTCTCTGTGGATCAAATATGGGAAAATAGACTTCCCCCCAGGGCGCCCATTGACAATCTGTATTTGACCGGTCATTGGACAAGGCCAGGTCCTGGCGTTTGTGCCGTAGTTTCTTCGGGTTGGGGCGTTGCTAATTTAATTCTGGAGAATGGGAGGTAAATAATTTATGAAAAGAAAAATGATGTTGATTAACCCGCACAAACCTGGCAGGCACGGAGAAGAGAGCATTACGGTAATCGTCCAAATGCCCTTGAACCTTGCTTATATTGCCGCCCTCACGCCAGGTGATTGGGAATTTGACGTTATTGATGAGAATCTCGAATTAGCAATAGACGATAATGGTGAAATTACCTTTAAGCCCGTTGATCTTGTGTGTATTACAGCGGTAACGTATCAATCTCCCAGGGCCTACAAGATTGCTGCTGCCTGTAGAAAAAAAGGTATGACGGTAATCATGGGTGGGATACACGCATCGGTAATGCCGGAAGAAGCAGCAAATTATGTTGACTCTGTTTTTGTGGGTGAGGCGGAAGAGGTATGGCCACAGGTCATAAAAGATTTTGAAGAGGGAAAACTGAAAAAGATTTATCAAGGCGGATTACCGCCTCTGAGTTTAATGAAAAGGGTTTATCCGAATCGGGAATTCATGAAGAAGAAATACAATTATAAATTTTCTTCTATTGTCACAACAAAGGGATGTCCGAACTATTGTGATTTCTGCAGTGTGCCTACCTTCCAGGGTAGAAAATTCAGAGAAAGACCTTATGAAGATGTGCTTGATGAAATGGCCGCAACCGATTACAAAGGTTTAATGCTGGCAGAGGATAACTTTTACGGCCATGGTAAGAAATCAAACGAGAGGGCAAGAGATCTTTTCAAGGGAATGGTAGAACGCGGTATTCACAAAGATTGGCTGGGGTTTACTGCTTTAAATATTTCTCAGGACCCGGAAACATTGGATTATATGGCAAAGAGTGGCAATTTTGGTATGCTTATCGGTATTGAATCTACTAACGAAGCTGTTTTGCAGAAGATGAATAAGCGGGTAAATCTCAAGTTGGGTACCGACAGTTATTTTGATTGTATCCAAAAGATACACAATGCCGGCCTGGTCGTTTGGGGTTCAGTAGTGTTTGGAGCCGATGGAGACGATAAAGATTCCTTTAAAAGAATGGCTGATTTTATATTAGAAAATAATATTGATATCCTGACTTTCGGTATTAACTGCCCTTTCCCAAAGACACAGCTTTATGCAAGGTTGGATTCCGAAAAGAGGATTTTCAGGAAGAATTATCCAGAGGATTGGCAATATTATGATACGGCCCACGTGGTGCATCGTTTAGTAGATATGACGTTAGAAGATTTTATTGAAGGTATGCAATATATATACGATCATATTTACGCCGGCGATAACCTAAGAACACGTTTCAGAAATTCTATCAAGACAACGAAGAATCCGAGAAATTCCATGTTCGCATTCAGGGTAGGTTCTGACTGGAAACAAGTGTTCGAGCAAGTCTTACAGAACTTAAAAGAATTATATGATTCTGGCGATTATTACAACGACTGGTATAAGTCAAGTGCTGTAACTGTTTCAAAACCACTTATGGAGACGGTCACTACATAGCATCTTAATTGGATACGCATTCCTAAAATAACGAGACTTATAAAGGCACATCAATCATAAAGCATTTGATGTGCCTTTATCGTATGAATTTTGTGTTCGGTGGGAATCTGATGGAAGAAGTTCTGGGCCGAATTAAAAATTTTAGCAGGAAAGTTGCACTCTTTTATGTGGCAACATCTAATCGAAAGGGAGAAGTACATCTTGCGGTAGCGAAGGATTTGGTTTTTTTGCCTGATAATGAGCATATAGCTTTCAAGTCATGGTTTTGCAGAAAAACGATTGAAAATATTCAAAAAAATCCCCATATATCCATTGCCATCTATGATGCAAAGTCCGATACGGGTTATCAAATTATCGGCAAAGCGGTTTCACAGACTGTAGTTGCCGTTTTAAATGGTTACGCACCGGAGTTGGAGGAGATAGAAAAGGAATGCCCACAGGAAGAGTACCAATTGAAGATAAAGGTAATAAATATCATGGATTTACATAGAGTAACTCACTCTGACAAATATCTTTTACGTAATTGATCTTTGCCTGTAAATTTTTCATTTAAAAAGGAGGTGAAATTATTATGATAGGCAAATTATTATCCCTGTCCATGGAAAAATCAATCATTCCGGACATTAGTCCAAAAGTGATGATGATTGTTGCCATTGCGTTGATATTCGTTATCCTGTTCACCTGGAAAAAGGAGGGATAATTGCCTGAAGGAGCTTCGACATTTGATCTGGCAATCATTGGTGGCGGGCCGGGTGGTTATGTTGCAGCGATAAAAGCCGCTCAACTAGGAATAAAAACCGCCCTCGTCGAAAAGGATAAAGTTGGCGGTACATGTTTACATCAGGGTTGTATCCCAACAAAGGTATTGCTCCATTCCGCTGACCTCTACCTGCGATTTCTCAAGGCGCACGAATGTGGAATTACCATTGATAATATAAGGATTAATTATCCACAGTTTCATCGGCGTAAAGAGGCCGTCGTTAATCGATTATTTCAAGGTACACAATTTCTCCTCAAGAAGAATGGTGTAGAGGTTTTCCATGGTGAAGGACAGCTCACGCCACCAGGCAATGTTTTAATCAAAAAAAACGGAACGGATATCGGCAAGATAATTGCAAAAAATGTTATCCTGGCTACGGGATCAGTTCCATTCATTCCAGATACAATTCTGCACGATGGGAAACACGTGCTTACCAGTGATGACATTTTAATGCAGGAAGAAATTCCAAAGTCCATAATTATAGCTGGTGGCGGTGCAGTTGGAATTGAATTTGCGCATCTCTTTAATGTCCTCGGTACCAAGGTAACTATTGTCGAACTTATGGATGACATCCTCCCTGCAGAAGACAAAGAAATCAGCGCCACTTTACGAAAAATTTTTAATAAAAGAGGCATCGATACCTTGACAAACACCTCGTTAGAAAATGTCATAATTGATAATGGTGTTCAGGTAGAAATAAAGAAAAAAAATAACACATCTCCCCCCCCTTCCGAAATTGAAAATAAAGAATTTGTCAGAGCAGATCTTTTGCTCCTTGCTTTAGGCAGAAGACCCGCCCTGGCCAATATTGGCATTGAAAAATTCTCATTGCGTTTCAAAGGAAAATATTTGCAAACCAGTGAAGTCATGGAAACAGTCCAGGAGGGACTCTTTGCAATAGGAGATATTACCGGCCCCCCCCTTCTTGCCCATAAGGCATCAAACGAAGGGCAAGTGGCAGTTTCTCATATAGCAGGCAAAGAACCCATTCCAATAAATTACCAGAACATACCTGGAGTGACGTATTGCTTCCCACAGGTAGCGGGTATGGGTCTTACTCAAGAAGAAGCGGAAAAGAAAGGATACAAAACAAAGGTAGGAAAATTTCCACTCATTGCTAATAGTAAGGCCATTATTGATGGTGAGTATGAGGATGGGTTTATCAAGATCATTACGGATGAAAAATATGGTGAGATAGTGGGAGTGCATGCCATAGGCCCAGATGCGGGTGAATTTATGTGGGGTATGTCACTTTCCACAATCCTGGAAGGAACAGCGCTCGAATTGACGAATACGATATTTCCGCACCCTACCCTCTCTGAGGCCATTTTAGAAGCTGCCCATGCAGCCGTTGATAAACCTATACATATATGATTATAACTTTGACAAATTAACGTGTCCTATCTTACATGAATAACGAAGCAAAAATAGCCTATTTTTCCATGGAAATTGGCCTTTCCAACAGTATACCAACCTATAGCGGTGGTCTGGGTGTTCTTGCCGGGGACACCATTAAATCAAGCGCGGATCTTAAGATACCAATTGTTGCTGTCACTTTGATCTCAAAAAAGGGCTACTTTCGCCAGGATATTGACAGCGACGGAAGGCAAATTGAATATCCAATAGATTGGGATCCCTCCAAATTTATGATACGCCTGTCTAAAAAGATAAAGGTGCAAATTGAGGGACGCGATGTTTATATTGTAGCATGGCGCTATCAGGTGCAGAGCATTACCGGTGGAGAAGCGGATGTCCTCTTTCTCGATACAGATGTTGAAGAAAATACAAAAGAAGACCGGGAGATTACTGCCTTTTTATACGGTGGCGATATGCATTACCGGCTAAAACAGGAGATCATCCTCGGTATTGGTGGGGTACGCATGCTTCGCGCCCTTGGATTCCGTATCAAAAAGTACCATATGAATGAAGGACACGCCAGCTTATTAGTGCTCGAACTACTTCTGATGCACAAGAAAGACGTTGAAAGCGTTTGGGACGAACGATGGATCTGGGATACTGATACCGTAAGAGATTTGTGTGTATTCACAACTCATACCCCCATCGAAGCTGGTCACGATCGGTTTTCTTACGACCTCGTAAAAAAAGTTCTTGGTGAAATTGTTCCCTTGGAGCTACTGAAAAGACTTGGAGGTGAACATTATCTCAATATGACGCACCTTGCATTAAATCTGAGTAAATATGTAAATGGCGTTGCCAAAAAACACGGGGAAGTTTCTAAGGTCTTATTCCCCGGTTACGAGATCAATGCCATTACCAATGGTGTTCATTCATTTACGTGGACGTGTGATAGTTTTAAGCAATTGTATGACAAGTACATCCCCGGTTGGGCGAATGAACCCGAGTTGTTTGTTCGCGCCGAGAATATCCCTGACGAGGAATTGTGGGCGGCCCATTCTTGCGCTAAAAAAGATCTGGTAAATTACGGAAAGAGTGTGGCGGGCATAGAGCTTAGTCCAGATGTGCTTACCATTGGCTTCGCGAGGAGATTTACTTCATACAAAAGGGCTGATTTAATGTTTTCAAATCTGGAACGGCTCCTCAAACTGGGAGAAAAGGGAAGGATTCAAATTATCTATGCAGGGAAGGCTCACCCGAAAGATAGCCCCGGCAAGGACATCATTAAAAAAATTATCGAGTTCGCAAAAATAATTGATGATAGAATTAAAATCATTTTTTTGAAGAATTACGACATGGAAAAGGCCTTAAAATTAGTCTCAGGAGTGGATATCTGGCTTAATACCCCCTTGCGCCCGCGAGAGGCATCTGGTACCAGCGGTATGAAGGCTGCGCACAATGGGGTAATCAATTTTAGTATCCTGGATGGATGGTGGATAGAGGGGCACATTGAAGGAATTACCGGTTGGTCTATCGGCCCAAAACCACTTGAATCTACACTCATAAATGTTAGCGACATAACAGATGCCGAGGACTTGTATAACAAATTAGAAAATATCATTATTCCGATGTATTACGGCGATAGAAGCCAATGGATAAAAATTATGAAAAGTTCTATCGGCAAAATTGCCTATTATTTTAATACTCACCGCATGATGCGCCGGTATGTGACAGAGGCGTATATAAGATAAAATGTTTTATGAATCTATTTTTGATAAATTAAATAAAAGCCATATCGACTATATTGTTGTCGGCGGGGTCGCCCTTGTATTGCACGGTGTCGTAAGATTGACAGCAGATCTTGATTTAATAATAGTAGTACGTCGGTCCCAGAAAAAAGTGTCTATTCATGACGACTGTTTATACATTCAAGCACACGGCAACAATGCTCGCACCATCATATTTGATCTGGACGATACCCTTTATGACTGTAGCGGTACTCTTGTATTACAGGGACGAAAACACGCAGCAAAAATGATTGCCGGATTAATTAACTGTTCTGAAGATGAAGCGTATTATCTGCAATTGGAGATGGAAGACATTATCAAGCATATCTCAAAGAGCGCGATAAATACATTAAGCCTGATTATTCTGTTAAACAATTTAAAGATATTTTTGGAATTATAAATGTGGGTTCCTTAGTGATGAACCAGTATTAAACATTTGTCTTTATACCACCATCCCAATAATAACTCCTTCAAATACGAGTTTTCCATTTACTACACCTTGAGCATCAAAGATGGCTCTTCGTGAGCGTAATTCCTTGCTTTTTGCAATAAGGATGAGTTTGTCGCCAGGCATAACTTTTCCGCGGAATTTAACTTGGTCAATACCACCGAAGCCAAGGAAACGGTCGTCCTGGGTGACTTTTTTGTAATAGTAGGTACATAACTGCGCAGCCGCTTCAAGCATAAGTACCCCTGGCATCAGTGGGCGGCCGGGAATATGTCCACGCACCCAAAATTCATTATTCGAAATGTCCTTATAACCCACGATAATTTTGTGTTCCGGATCGAATTTTAAAATGCCGCTCAGTTGCTCCATTTCGTATCGGTGAGGTATGACGGTACGAATGGCTTCAATATCTACTACAGATTTGTTTAAATTTAAACCATCTAAATCAATTAAAAAATCTTGTGGCATAGTAGAAAATTAAGAAATTCATACTGTGGAAATCAGTGGATAAACCATTATCGTATCATTGCAGATACACGCCTGTTTTATATTATTAATTTGCCATTCTTATGTCAATGAAATTCTAGTCAGACGAGAAAGTAAATAAAATACTTTAGGGATTTTTAAAATGTGTTTTGTATTTTGGTGGTTTTGTGGCCCGTTTGAAATGTCTAACCACTGAACTCACGCCTCATCCGCTTCACAATCAGTACTGACATGTAGCCCCTTCCACTACCTTTTAATGACGAGAGATCATAGGTAAGATAAGCATCCTTTTGTCCGATATATGAGGCGAATAAGGCATTTTCTGTAAGTTTCATCTCTTCCAGTAATAGAATCACATCATCCAATTTTTTAGCTACCTTCATCAAAACAACCGTATCAAATGCCTCCAGGAGAGGATGCAATTCCATGATGTCACCTGGTACGGGAATCACGGCCAGCCGCTCATCGCCTGTTAATAATGAAAAATTGCCCATACATGCAGCGGCGTTGTACGAAGTAATGCCGGGGATTGTGTGTATGGCGTGGTCTGGCAGCATAGTGTTCAGATTACGCAATAAATAAATATACGTGCTGAAGGTCATGGGATCCCCCAGGGTTAGATATGCTACGTCGTATCCGTTTGTAATCTCAGCATGAATCTCTTCTGCAGCTTTAAGCCATGCGGCGTTCAATATGGATTTATCCTTTGTCATGGGGTAAACCTGTTTGATGACCCGTTTCCCTTTTACATGATCCTTAACGATCTCCAGCGCCAGGCTGTCCTCTTTCGAGTCAGATTTTGGGACGAAGATACAATCTACATTTTGAATGGTATGAATCGCCTTTATTGTGAGAAGTTCCGGGTCACCCGGACCTAAACCAATACCATAAAAGTTGCCTATGTTCATTTTCAATATTTTTTTATGATCACTACGGCAGAACCGCTTGTTTTTACGTTCACCGCCGAAACTAAATCTGTCTCACTGATACGTTCTTCCGGGAGAGAGAGGTTTTCGCAAATAAACATCCGTCTCTCAAGAATTCCACTTTTTAATATTTGACGTGCAATAACGGCAGGGGTATTTTTATGATCGGTCAGGATTCCAACCTTACCATATTCCCTAACCCTACCAACAAGTTTTTCATATTCGTTATTTCGCCCATGCAAACTCATGAAACAGGCGTCATCCCAACTTTCTCCGACGGCAGCAAAGGCCAGCTGTATGCTGCTAATTCCCGGAATAATTGTGCAAGATTCACGTCCCATCTTCTTTACTATCATCTTTGCGTAACTGAAGAAACACGGATCGCCACTCACCAATATCACGACCTGTTTTGTAAAACGCCAATCGGCAATCTTTTTTACCAGAACACGATAATTCTTCTCTAAAAGTATCTTTTCGGCATCCACACCAGGAAAAAGTTTTAATAAGCGACGACTTCCTACAAGGATATCCGCCTTTTTAATCGTGTAAAGGGCTTTCGGTGAAATATAAGCCTTTAGCCCCGGCCCACAACCTACGATAATTATCTTGTTTTTGTAAGATTCAACCATGACTGAGCGCTATCTGAAATACCAAGAACCACACCTTTCATATCAAATAAAATTACGCCAACTTCTGTGGGTGTGAGCATCTGTTCTCCCCTACAAAATACCCTTACCTTATCTTCAATCTTCTTTGCAACTTCATTCATTATAGACAAACATTGATAATCTCTCAATAATTCAACGATGCCTTCTACGGTAGAAATCTCGTTTATGCGAAAGAGTATTTTGCCTGGCAGGAAGCCGTTTTCGGTGGAAGTATTATCCGGTAAAAACTCCTTTTTATTGGTAAGTTTTTTGCCATTCCCTTTTCCCCCCTTTTTAAAGTGATTTTGGTTACAGATTTTCTGTTTTATAATATCTATCAGGATGTCATTTGCAGGCCTGGAGACGGCGCTGTGGGTATGAAAATCACCGCGCAGTAACTTAACCAATTTGCCTGGATGTCCTGCTAGTATAACCTTCTTAAAGTGTCTTTCCCGGACCGCATCCAGCATAAAGCCCACAAAATTGCTCATTTGAACAATCTGGTCTTTGGGGATATTCACCAGATTCAATACAGCCCTCTCACCCAGACTACCCGGTACCAGCACAACCGCTTCGTATCCCATTCCCCGGGCGATATCAAGTCCACATAAGAGAGAGGTCTTGAAGGCGTCTTCTGACATGGGACGTACAATCCCCGTGGTGCCAATGATGGAAATACCTCCCATGATGCCCAGTTTGGGATTAAACGTCTTTTCCGCTAAGGTATTACCGCTGGGAACGGATATAATAACTTTTGCCCCGGCGTCTTTGCCAATAACTTCTCTTACCGCATTTTCAATCATGCGCCTCGGTACAGGATTGATCGCTGCCTTGCCCACCGGTATCTGCAATCCCGGTTTTGTCACCCGGCCTACGCCTTCACCACCATCAATCTCAATTACTGCACCAAGCGTTCTTTCTACCCGTGCATACACCATACATCCATTGGTTACGTCGGGGTCGTCTCCAGCGTCTTTTTGAACTGCACATTCAGATAATACGGCGGTTGATTGTTTATGGTAAATTTTAAGGCTGAGCTTAATACCAGACGGTGTATCAATCTCTATCTCATTAGGAATGTTCCCTCGAAACAATCCCATTGCAGCCGCCTTGGCGGCGGCAGTCGCGCAACTCCCCGTTGTATAGCCAAATCTCATATTCTACCACAAAAAAAGGTAAGTTTGTCTGATTCCAAGGACATCACACGTAAACATTACCCTTGTTTTAACAATAGTAAAGATGTGATAATCATGATTTATTGCCCTTCCTTTGCTAATTTTATAATAGCATTGACGATAGATACCGCTACAGCGCTGCCGCCCTTTCTGTTTGTGTTGGTTATGTAAGGAATGGAAATGTCCTTCAGTGCGTACTTCGCCTCAACCGCGCCCACAAAGCCCACAGGAATACCGATTATTAAGGCCGGTTGTGCTAACCCACTCTTGACCAGGTTAATAAGTTCGAACAAGGCGGTGGGGGCATTACCGATGACCACAATGCCACCCTTCATTTCATTTGTCGTCAGTCGCATGGACGTTGCCGCCCTTGTTTTCCCCAAATTTTTCGCCTCATCAATAACGGATTTGTCTGAAATCTTACAAACGATCTTGCCCCCAAATTTTTCAACAGGGCCCTTGCTGATTCCAGATTTTACCATATTTACATCAGTAACAATGTTTTTCCCGTCCCTTAATGAACGAATGCCTGTCTCAACGGACATGGGATGAAAATTTAAATTGTATGCATATTCCGTATCGCCGGTGGCATGTATCGCACGCTGGATAATTGGCCGGTGCAGTTCGGGCACGGATTCCAGATCAACCAGCCTGTCAACAATTTCAAAACTCTCGTCAATAATGGCTTGCGGTTGTTCAATACGCTGTCTGTCTCCATATTGTTTTTCAATCAGCGCTTCGTGAATACGATCGGCAGCAATCAGGGCAATCCGCTCATCGGCGCCAATATTACTGGCATAAACAAACTCGACCTGAGGGTATCTTTTTTTTTCGTTTTCCAGCATTTCCGGGATATCTCTATAGACATGATTTCCTTTAAACAATAATAGTGGCACCACTACAATACGATTTGCTCCACCCTCTACTGCCTTTTTCACAACCTCAGGAAATCCTGGTTCTGCTAATTGCAGGAAAGAGACTTCTACAATATCCCATCGACTCATTGCACGGAGCATTTCAGCAATTTTAAATAATCCATCATTGCCGCTGCTCAATTTACTGCCATGCGAAATTAATATAACACCCGTTTTCATATCTCTCCCTTTTCAATAGGACACAGATTTTTACTCATAAGCACAAACTTCGTCGTGAGCTCATTAGCGTCCACAATACATAAGAATTACGCAGCCACATGGTTCTGAATACGATCAAAATGAGAGGCGATTAGATCGATAATTTCTTCAAAACTATTGCAGGTTACAAGTCGTGGTCGAAGTGTCGTTACGTCAGGCATACCCGTAATGTATTTGGTCGCATGTTTTCGAAAAAGGATAACACCAGTCTCCTGCCCATAGTGTTCTACCATGAGCGATAAATGCCGACGGATAAGTTCTATCTTATCAATAAGCGCAACCTGATCCCTGTCTTTACACTGAAAAATCCAGGGATGGCCTATTGCAGCCCTTCCAATCATTATTCCATCGCATCCTGTATTCCGTTTGATTCGCTGAATATCAGCCACACACCTCACATCCCCATTTCCAATCACCGGGATACTTACGGTTTGTTTGATTTCAGCAATGGCATCCCAATCGGCCTTGCCGTAAAAGAATTGCGATCTTGTTCGGCCGTGAACGGCAATGAGTGAAGCGCCGTTGTCTTCAAGAATTCTGGCCACCTCCAGATAATTGCGCGACTTGCCATCCCATCCCAGTCGAATCTTGCCCGTTACAGGTACCCGAAGTGTCCTGGTAAGTTTATGAAAAATACGGCCAATTTTGCCGGGGTCTTTAAGGAGCCCGGCGCCAGCCCCTTTACCTGCTATATCTGATACCGAACAACCCATATTGACATCTATGGTATCAGGTCCCAATTGCTCCAGTATGCGGCAGGCATCAACAATTTTATCCTCGTCGTTACCAAGGATCTGGAAAGTTACGGGTCTCTCAATGGATCTGAAATCGAGGAGTTTAAAGGTTTTTTTGTTTTTCCACAGCACCCCATCCATGGAAATTACTTCTGTGTAACTCATTGCCATGCCAAATTCCCGGCAGATAAGCCGGAATGGAATATCCGAAAACCCCGCCATGGGAGACAGGATCAAATCCCCGTATACTGGAATATTGCGTATAAAGAAATCAGGATTCATCGTATTTTTTGGATAGCAGAGTATTTTACAACCCCCTGCCCCCCCTTTTTAAGTGTGTCTTCTTGCCTGCTACCACGGTCAAACCCGTATAAATAAAAGAATACTCCTATACAATCAAGCTGATTTTAATCAATTATTATAACACAGAGATAACAAATATCATTTGTTTTTTTTGATTATATACGGTATTTTAGTATCTTGTAAATATTGTTCGTAAGAAGTCAGGAACCGCAACTTTATTCATAGGTAAGTAGACATGGGATATCAAGAGCTATCAGATTTTATTAGAAGGCTGGAAGAGGCAGGTCAACTCAAACGCATTAAGACAGAGGTCTCGGCAGATCTGGAGATTACCGAGATTACCGATCGCGTTTCTAAGAAATACGGACCGGCCCTTCTTTTTGAAAATGTAGAGGGTCATTCGATACCGGTACTCATCAACGCCTTTGGTTCTTATGAACGCATGGCCATGGCGCTCAATGTAAAGAATGTAAGTGAAATTGCCCACGAGATCGAGAGTCTGGTTAAACCTGAAATGCCATCGACCTTTATTGACAAGATTAAGTTCATTCCACACCTCCTGATGACGTTGTCAAAATTTCCCCCAAAGACCGTGAAATATGCGCTCTGTCAGGAGATTGTATATGAAATCGAGCCATCCCTTTCGAGATACCCCATTATAAAATGTTGGCCAGGAGACGGCGGCCGGTTTATTACCCTGCCGCTGGTTTTTACACGAAATTTAAAGACAGGCAACCGGAATACGGGTATGTATCGCATGCACGTTTACGACGACAGGACAACCGGGATGCACTGGCATATCCATCATGACGGAGCCCGGCACTATCGGGATTATCAGAGGGAAAATAAACGTATGCCGGTGGCGGTTGCATTGGGTTGTGATCCGGCCATCACCTACGCAGCTACGGCACCCGTGCCGCCCGAGGTGGACGAAATGGTCTTTGCGGGTTTCTTAAGGAAAAAGAACGTGGAGATGGTGGCCTGTAAAACCATTGAAATGGAGGTGCCGGCTGATGCAGAGATTGTATTGGAGGGCTACATCGATCCAAAAGAGACGCGTGTGGAGGGTCCCTTCGGTGACCACACGGGTTATTACTCACTGGCAGATTATTATCCTGTATTTCACATCACCTGTATTACCCAGCGCAGAAAACCGATCTATCCCACGACGATCGTAGGTAAACCGCCCATGGAAGATTGTTACATGGGAAAGGCCACGGAACGGTTATTTCTGCCTCTATTAAAACTCATGATCCCGGAGATTATCGACATGAACCTGCCCCTTTTTGGCGTGTTTCACAATTTTGCCTTCCTGTCCATTGATAAACGTTATCCATTTCAGGCGAAGAAGGTCATGCACGGGATATGGGGGATGGGGCAGATGATGTTCACTAAAATTATTGTGGTGGTGGATAAGGATATCGATGTGCAAAATGTAGATGAAGTTATGTGGCGCATCGGGAACAACGTCGACCCGCGCAGGGATATAACCTTTGTTGAGGGTCCCATGGATGCACTGGAACACGCATCTCCCTTGCCGAAGATTGGCTCCAAGATGGGTATTGACGCCACCAAGAAATGGCCTGAGGAAGGTTTTACCAGGGAGTGGCCAGATGACATCAGGATGTCACCAGAAATTGTCAACCTGGTGAATAGAAAATGGAACACATACGGGATTTAGATTTATGCTTACGCAAACCGACTTATTAACGAAAAAGGGTGCGTATATCAGGCAGATGTTTGGTTCGATTGCCAGAGTATACGATCTTTTAAATACCATTTTAAGCTTCAACTTTGACAAGAGTTGGCGCAAGTTTGCCGTAAAGGTAAGTAACGTCACCCCGGATGCACAGGTACTGGACGTCTGCACCGGCACGGGTGACCTGGCAATTGCTTATTCCAAGGTTTTAAGAGGCAGTGGAAGGGTTATTGGGAGTGACTTTTGCCATGAAATGGTACGACTGGCCGATCTCAAGCTGAAGAGGAGGAATCTTGCTGACAAAATAAAGGTCATCAAGGCCGACACGTTGTATTTACCATTCCAGGACAATTACTTTCAGGTCTCTGCCGTTGCCTTTGGGATCAGGAACGTAGCAGACCTCAGGGCAGGCATTGCCGAGATGATGCGGATAACTGCCCCGGATGGCCGTGTGGTAATTTTAGAATTCTCGCAACCCACAAATCCCGTCTTTAAGGCGGTCTATTATTTGTATTTCAAAAAAATACTGCCTTTTATTGGAAAACTCATCTCTCGCAGTAAGTACAACGCCTATTCCTATCTGCCATCATCCGTACTAAACTTTCCCGACCGGTATGGGTTAAAAACGCAAATGGAATCCTGCGGCCTGGAGGATGTGAAGATCTATTCAAGGACACTGGGCATAGTCACCATCCATGTTGGTACAAAACCTCGTAATGGAATAAACACCAATAGACTTGACTAGCCTGAAAATATTTTGTATTATGTGATGGTTGTATTTGGACGCAGATGAGCACGGATTATCTGTGGAAATCTGTATCCTGAATAAATTGTTAAAATTCCTCTTTTCACATCAAATATCAACATCGTATAAATGGCGCTGAGCCGGACAATGCGTCATTCCAAACACTGGGGAATAGTGTAACGGTAGCACAAATGACTCTGGATCATTTAGTCTAGGTTCGAATCCTAGTTCCCCAGCCAATTAAAATCAAGGGTTTTAGGCTGTTGACACATTTCTGTTTTCTCCAACTGTGACCAAATTGGGGTACACCTTACACCAATCGAAATCCAAATGCTTTTGCACATCCTGTTACTTCTGAAAATCGAATGTTTTTAGACCCAGAAAGCAGCTTTTGTAACAATTTTTTTTCATAGGGGGCGATACCGTGCTTAGGTCAGTTTTCTTGAAAGCGAATTTATCATCTTGAACTGATTATGTCAAATAGACAAAGTTTAAAATAC
>JABWAQ010000149.1 GCA_013360945.1 Candidatus Brocadia sp. | reverse complement strand
TATATTACTCATACAGCATGCCCACGATATCATACCTCCCTGGATGGTTGTCGTTATTGTAGCCAGAGAGTTTCTTGTCAACAGCCTGAGAAGTTATTCAGAATCAAAGGGGATTGAATTTGGAGCAACGATATGGGGCAAGGCAAAGATGTTTATTCAATCCTTTACCATCAGCCTCATCCTGCTATTCTTTGCTTATTTCAAGGATTTTATGGCTGTTAAACAGGGAATTATCGTTATGCTCTGGCTTACGGTAATCATTACCCTGGTTTCCGGAATTAAATATATGGTTAAAGCCGGCCCGGCAATTTTAATGAAATAGCAAATCAAATACCTTAATCTTCTCTCGGTCAATTTCATCATAATCCCCCTTTAAAAAAGGGGGAAAATGTGTGGATGTTCAGAAAAGGGAAAAATGGGTGGGTATTTTAGAAAAAGGAGACTTGGGAAGCCTTATCAAAGGGGGAATACAGGGATTGTCGATTGTCAATACCCTTCCCTCCTTCCTAAAATGAAGGAAACAGCCCCATCTCCCCCTTTTTTAAAGGGGGACTAAGGGGGATTACTCCCTCCCGCTTTCAGACTGTGCCACAATTACTTTTAGTCTGCCCTGCATTGCTGTTTTCCTTCCCCAGATTACTTTTGTCAGGCTGCACTCACACGTATCTGTATCGCATCATTCAATGCTTTTAGTAAATCTTCAAGGTTGACAGGATTGATCTGTACTGCCTGTCCCAGGCTGATTGTTCTGGCTAAGGTGTTTCTGAGGATAGGGTTTTTCAGTTGTTTAAATCCAAAACCTATCAGGATCTCGAGGGTTTGCGGGTATTGCTTAATCAATTGATACACATTTGTGCTAGCGGTTGCGATTCTGATTTGCTCTGAAGGTTCCTCTTGTACGTCGAGTTGCATAGTTTTCCATGCATTAATGCCAAAGCAGAACATGGCAGCATATTCAATAAAGCCACTGATTCCCAGGAGCGCATAAAGTTGCGGATACAGATGCGATGCGACTGGTTGAGATACAACTCTGAACATACACCCAACATTTATCAGGATAAATGTTGCATTGAGTAGTCTTGTACTGCACAACTTTACTCCTTTGCTCAAAGGGATCATCTTGGAAGCGCATCCCAGGATCATCATACTGATAAACCCGATAAATATAGCATGTCTGTATGCACCGAACAGGGCATGAGAAGTACGTTCTCCTGATACGGCCTCATAAATGGTATAGGTTAGTAATGCACTTTCTGAAATAAACAACCAGATAAGGGCAGCCCGAATAAATTTCCTGAATCCAGTCGGTAAGTTAACCGAGTTCTTAACTACCTTTTTGTTATTAAACAGGTTTAAACTATAGATAAACAAAAATACCCCGCATGCCTCCATAATACCTGCCAAACAAAAGACCACCGTAAAGAAACCGTGGAGGTTCGTAGTATATTCCCGGTAAAACTCTGATACTGTTCTTAAAGCAATCGATATGTTTAAGATGTATAAGACATAGATACTAATCTTCTTATTAGGTTCTTGTATCCCCAGAAAAATCGGTAAGGTCTTTGCGAATATCCCAATAATGACCATACAGGCGAATCCTACAATTTGTATGTGTCGAATGGGGCTTCTGAAAATTTCCGGGATGTTTGTATTATTTACTACGGTAAAATGGAAGTACAAAGCAACAAAAGCAATAGCCTGAAAGAGGAACCAGAGATAACTTGATATGAGGAATCCTTCGTAGATTTCAAATTTCTTTTTTCCCGATGTGAGATATGTTGCGCAGATGACATAAATAAAGATGGTTATCGATACGACTTGTAATGTACATCCAATCAGAACAGGAATTTTTAAGAAAAAGAAACCTGTGTAATAGGAAATTGTCTTAAAAACAAAGGAGAGAAAAATACCTGCGAGCATTAAGAAAAAGGATTTATAGGCCAATGGAGTACTGTAAAGGAGAGAACTCCAAAATTTGGGCAATGCAAAATATGAGATACCCATGATAAAGAGACCAACCCATCCATATACCTGAGTATCACCATGTGTTTCTGTAAGTATCCAGGATACAGAAGCGAAGGAATTATGAAATGCCATATAGGCTAAGAGTGATGCCCCATAGAGACATCCTGTTGAGAGCACAATGATGATGGATGTCTTAACAAAGATCTCGTAGACATGCTCGGTTTGCGGCTTTGTAATTGTGGCCTCATTGGTCGATCCAGCTTCTCCATCGATAAGTTTTTGAAGGTCATCAATCAGTTTGGCAGGATTGACATTATGCATCTTGGCAAAAAAGGAGATGGGTTTGTCGGGAAGGACATTACTGCCGCACATAATTCCATAGGTATCAAAGATGCGGCGGGTTATGGGAAATCTTTCAACGATTTGTTTAACGGTATTTTCTGGCCGTATCCTTTCCATAAATGAGGTTCCTTAACGCTTCTCATACGAATATGATTTGTTTTGTAAAATAACATTACAGAAAACATCTTGTAATTTATCCGATACGCCGTAATAATTATGAGGCGATTGTGACTGTGAAAAATACTATATCAGACCTGGAAAGCAGTGTCAACGACTTTCTCAAAGCGTGTTCTTTTTATTTTTGCTTATTTTCGTCTATTGTGATATTTTTAATGGGCTTATCATATCTGAGAGATAACAAGCTTTAGGTTTTCGTGAGATTATTGACAGGTAATCCCCCTTGATCCCCCTTTAAAAAAGGGGGAAATGTGTGGATGTTTTAAAAAGGGAGAAATATACACGTGTTTTAGAAAAAGGGGGGAAATGCAAAGCTTTCTTTCAATGATAGAGAAAATATCTTATGGATAAAACATACGTATGACTTCTCTTTTTATAAAAACACTCTTATTTCAACTTTAGTCGTTATCCCCCTTTTTTAAAGGGGGACTAAGGGGGATTAGGATATTATGAAAGAAATACAGGCTAAATCTCAACGGCTTTTCTATAATACCAAATTGAAAGAATATTCCCGCAGTCTCAGGAAAAATATGACAAATGCCGAAAGATTACTGTGGTCAAGGTTAAGGAGAAAACAACCGAAGGGCTATCAGGTTTACCGGCAAAGAATTGTCGGCAATTATATCGTTGACTTTTACTGCCCCAATGCAGGTCTGGTTATCGAACTTGATGGTGGGCAACACTATACTGACGATGGAGTTAAAAAAGATATCATGAGAGATGAGTATCTGAAAAAGCAGGGATTAAAGGTTTTAAGATTCTCCGATAGAGATGTTTTTAAGAACCTGACTGTTGTTCTTGAAAAAATATATGAGAATTTATAATCCCCCTTGGTCCCCCTTTAAAAAAGGGGGAAATATATGAGTGCTTTAGGAAATAGAAAATCAGAATATTTTTAAAAAGAGAAATCTTCTTCCCCTTTTCTAAAAATAAAAGAATTCACTTGACCCCATCTATATTCACACATTTCCCCCTTTTTTAAAGGGGGATCAAGGGGGATTATGAGGGTGAAGGAGTAAACGATGAAGCGTTAAACACTTTGAGAAAAGACCTAAAGAGAAAACTGGTAGAAGCTATGAGGTCGTATTTTCCCTTTACAAAATTCCGGAGAGAACTATTCCCGCTGTTGTAGATAACAGTAAGGATATAGAATCCTTTGAGAAACAGGTAAGATATATATCTATGCGAAGTATTGCACTAACAAATCAAAAAGGCGGTGTAGCCAAAACAACGACCACGGTAAATCTTGGTGCTGGCCTTGCCCATATGGGGAAAAAGGTACTATTAGTTGATCTGGACCCGCAGGGAAATCTGAGTTCATGGTTAGGGCTGGACATCCATAATCTTGAACGGTCTATGTACAACGTTTTTTTAGAGGAGGTCTACTTTGAGGAAATTCTCACCAAGACCTGTGTTGAAAACATGACCCTTGCACCTGCCAATGTCGCATTGGCGGGTGTTGAAAGGATTCTTGCCCATGAGAAAGGAAGAGATCTTATCCTCCGTAAACGGATGCTTCCCATTATGGATAACTACGATTATATCCTCCTGGATTGTCCTCCTTCACTGGGGCTGATCACGATCAATGCGCTGACCTTTGTCAGAGAGATCTTTATACCGGTGGAAACAAAGGTGCTGGCTTTGAATGGTCTGGTAACGTTAATAAATACCGTTCAGGTGGTAAAAGAGCGGTTGAATCACAACCTGGAGGTTACCGGTATCATTGCCTGCCGGTTCGATGGCCGGACAAACCTCAGTAATGAGGTGTATAACCAGATTAAAGAACGTTTTAAAGAGAAGGTGTTTAATTCCATTATCAGGGAAAATACCCGTCTGGCAGAATGTCCTATATCGGGAAAGCCTATTACCCTTTATGCACCGGAGAGCCCTGGCGCGATAGATTATACAAATCTGGCAGAAGAAGTAGTACAGCGGGAAAAGAAAACCTAGCATAGCGGGCGGGCATCTCATTAAAATACCTACATATGTTATTCTCGTTGCGAGCGGCAGCGAAGCAATCTTAACTATTTTGCTTGTTTTGCTTTGCTTGTTCCCAAACTCCGTTTGGGAACACACTTACCCCGAAACTCTGTTTCGAGTCTCTATACATGAGAAGCAGATACAAAATCATACAAAAAGAAGGTATCTATTTTGTTACTTCTACCGTTGTAGAATGGATACCAATTTTTACAACCCAAAAATATTTTGATATCATTATACAATCACTAAAGTTCTGCAAAGATTACAAGGGACTAAAATTGTATGCATTTGTTATATTAGACAATCACTTTCATCTTGTTGTCTCAGCCCCGGAATTATCGAACACACTAACCTCATTAAAGAAATTTACCGCAAAAGAAATTATTACTCAATTAGGGCAGGATAACAGGCATAGGTTATTAATCCAGCTTGCTTTTTACAAAAAGAGGTATAAGACAAAAAGCGACTATCAGGTTTGGCAAGAGGGTGTACATCCGGAATTGATAATGAATAATGAAATGTTATTCCAAAAAATTGAATATATCCATTATAATCCCGTAAAGCGAGGTCTGGTAGATATGCCTGAACATTGGAGATATAGTTCTTCACGAAATTATCTTGCAAATGATCATTCCATTATTCAAATAGATGAATTGCCTGTTTGATTTTTCTCGAAACAGAGTTTCCCGGTAATGGCGTTCCCAAACGGAGTTTGGGAACGAGCACGAGCAGACGAGCAAAATGCACAATCTGCTCTGCTTTCTGCTTCTGCTTGTTCCCAAACTCTGTTTGGGAACACACTTATCCAGAAACTCTGTTTCGGGTATATTCGGGTATATTTACTATAGATTGATTCAGAATTTTGTGATACAATGCATTTCGTTAAATTTATAATTATAAATGAAAGAGAAACCTTTGCCAGGACATGATATCATAGTAATTGGAGCTTCTGCAGGCGGGGTGGAGGCCCTGACGGAGTTAGTGGGTAATTTACCACCGGCGATACCCGCCGCTCTGTTAGTAGTTCTTCATATAAGTTCTACAGCCCCCAGTTTGTTACCGGAAATCCTTAGCCGGGCAGGAAGTATTCCCGTTATGGCCGCCGTACACGATGATGTAATCCGGCAAGGATATATATATGTAGCACCATCAAATCATCATCTCCTTCTTACGG
>JABWAQ010000052.1 GCA_013360945.1 Candidatus Brocadia sp. | reverse complement strand
TTTGACTTTTCCTTCCTCACGATATGATTCCCGCAGAAGGATAGAACGATAGATCTTTTTGCCGGATTTTGATTTGTTCTCTACAAGATACATGTCCACCATAATATACCATATTATTCACAATGTCAAATATATTATTGAATAATAATAATATATTAGTGACTACATATTTATCTACAAAACAGTGCTAACCAACCATATATTCTATACTTATGTATTTTGGCTGGGGTGAACATCCGTTTTGAGATTGTCATTGTATTCTTGGAGAACCTGTTAAGACGTGATCCCTTTGTGGGAACTTTGTGGCCTGCTATCCCAGAAGTTTTAAAAGTAAAGTCAACTACTCTCTGGACAAAGAGAGCCTTTGGATACGGTTGTGTAAAGGACTTCCCACCCGCCGTAATTCGGAACGAGACCACTTTCTGACAGCACACCGATAGGTTTTATAGACCGGCAAGATCGAATTAATTTCCAGGCACTCGTTCGCCGCATGCAAATTCTCGTAGGTGACGCCAAACCCGCAGGTAGCCTGGATCCCATGGGTGGCCAAGAAGTTGCCAATGTTGGAAGGACCACAGACGCGCAGCTCGACCGACTTCCGGAAATTTTTTTCGGCGCAGTCGCGCAATGTCTGAACGTGAACCTCCTCCCGATCCAATTTGTACCATGGCCAGGTTGCCGTTTCCTCATAGGACGAAGGGCGCTCGGTTGGAAATTCCGCATCGATCCAGCTCAGGCTTTCCAGAATAAGTTGGCGGGCGTGGTCTTCATTGAACTCAGGCGTCAAGCGAAAATCAACTTTCACCTCGCACTGGCCGGGAATCTGAGAGAATCCCGATCCCCCTTCGATCTCGGTCACATTCACTCTGGGACCAAAGGAAAAATCGTTGTCGAGTTCCACCGGGAGAGGTCTTGTACTGAGGTGATCTATCAAACGCATCATCTTGATGATCGCGTTCTGGGGATTCGTCTGGTCACTCGACCCAGAGTGGGCCTCTTTCCCAAAGGTGCAAACTTTTACCCGGTAAAAGCCTCGGGCACCGATCACGATGGCATCATTCCCAGGATACCCAATCGCGACAAACGACATGGGAGTGGGCTGCCGGGCGATGAAGGCTTTGACTCCACCAAAGTTCCCCGAGTGTTCGTCCCCGTCCAGCAAAACCTGCCAGCGGCCTCGATCAAGGCTCCCGGAACGATAGAGATCTCGGACCAGATGACAAAAGATCGAAACGGCCACTTTTGAGTCTGCTGCCCCTCGGCCATAAAGCTTGCCGTCCTCAACCACGCCTGAGAGAGGCGGGACGCTCCAAGCATTTGCCCTACCGATGGGAGCAGTATCTGCACACGCATTGAGTACTATCGTCGGGCCTGCTTTTCCAGAGTCAACCGTAACAAGAATGGCCACGCTGTGCCCGGAATCATCGCGCACGAACTCCCAACTCAGATGGTTAGTCACCAGCCACTCGGATATGACATGAAAGATAGGGTCCAGACTGTCCAGAGAGGTTTGGCTTGGAATTCGCACGAGCTTCTGGGTGAACCGGACAATCTCATCAAGCAGTGTTTCGTCGGTCGACATCTACGGATTCTCCTTTACTGATAACTCCTTAACGGAATCTACCGTCTCTATTTTCCGGCCTTTGTTGTAAAGATCTTTTGTCAGCCGGAGATAACTATCGACAAGCTCCGGGTCCGTGAAAAAGGCCGCCGTAGTGAATTCGCCGATCCCGGTCATAGGCGGCAACACGGCCAAGACAGAACTCTCGTTCCCGCAGAGGAAGATCTCGGGCTGAAGATACTCGTTCGCGAACATCCCCATGTGAATTGTCTTATATCCTTTCGACAAATCGTCGGGGGACCGGATTTGCAGGAGTTTTAGGAGGTGATCTTTTAGAATCGCGTGACGTGGTGGACCAATGAGCACCCGGTAATGAATCAAATCCGGGTGCTTCTTGAGCTGTTCCTCGATGGCGCCCAGATACTTTTCATCTCTAGAGCGGGAACCGGCCACAAACAGTCTATCCGCGGCTCTCTGGACAATTTGGATATTGGCCGTCATCACTGCCCCTGCACCGCAGATAAGCCTAGGCACGGTGCTCTTCAGGACTCGATCCTTGAGAACCTGAAATGACGTGTGATCCCGATCGGGGGGCTTGCAAACCTCCGTGTGGTTGCCTGAAGCCGTCTCTACATCATGATGGAAGGACTTGGCGCTGTCCCTGGTGACAGCGTTATCTTCCAACCCGACAACGACCGTGACGGGAATGTATCTCTTCCCCCCCGTTGGAGTGCCATTTGGTGGAACCTCGTCCACGCAATCGCTCCACTTGGTTTGGAGTTGATTAACGAAGTTTTCATCACAAGCGAGATCCTTGGCTTGGGGATGCGCCTTGCACAGGATTGGCAGTTGAACGCCTTCAGAGGGGGTGGCGTAAAGCACAACGCGGCGGATCCGGTTCAGTAGGTCCGGATTGGTCTGCGTAGGATTCTGAAGGGCGGCGATAATCATTTTCTTGATCACCAAACCACCCAGACTATGCCCCACCAATACCAGATCCGTATAATCACAGCCGATCTCCGGATTGTTAAGGTCTGAATTCAGGGCATTCGCCACATCAGTTACGGTAGGCATACGATCTCCCACAAAAGGCATTAGAGAGCAGAGATGCCGGACTCTCAACTTACTGGGATATCCCCAGCAGATGATATCACAATGGTTAAGAGAGGTGTCCTGGGTAACCAGAAAGGGAAACTCTCCCCATGTCTGGCGGTAATGACCAAAGAGGCCGTGGACGAACACAATAGCGGCTTGGTTCCCACCCCGCTTAATTCGGTAAAAGTGTGATTCCGGCATAGTGACCGCTTCCTTGGTGCGATTAGGATTAGATTGTAGGAAGATTGTAGGAAATTGCTTTTTCTCTTTAAGGCGATATTAAAACAAAACCGAATAAGATTGCAAGCTTTTTTCTAATTTTTTAAGCAAAATTAAAAATCAAAGGAAAGAGAAGTGGGAAAGAATGGTGTGAAATTGTAGGAGAATTATATGTGGATGGGTAATGTGCAGCAAATTACCCGAAACGAGATGTTAGTTAATCAGTATGGATTGATTAACCCTGCACAACCACTTTTTAGGATGGCAACCGTGAATGCGTGAGAAGAAGTCTACCGGAAAGCCGTGTGCGAGGAAACCTTCAGTATTGTAAGGTGGATTAAGCACAAGCGAATCCACCGATTATGAAAATATTGTTGGTGGATTCGGCGGAAAAATCCTCGCCTTAATCTACCCTACACTTTTACAGTTTTTATGGCACTTACATATCGACGTATTCGTGGCTTTTCTATTAAACCCAGATCAGGACTCATTTTTAAAAGCTGTTATTGCCCTCGGAGCAGTTTGGCCAAAGACGTATTTTCTCTTCTTGTTTCTTTCCTCCCTCTCGGAAACAAGCACCCGATCTTTTGATAAGGTAAACAGATATTGTATGAGTGCATCCAATTGATTATCAGTAAACTTATCAAAGCCAGGCATCTTATTCCTTGTGCCATAAAATTTCGGATCTGCAGGATTTTTGATAAACTCTTTCAACCACGTCTCTGACAAATACTCGGTCAAGTTTGGCGCAATCTTTTTCATGTCTTTATT
This sequence comes from Candidatus Brocadia sp., assembly GCA_013360945.1. Classification (GTDB taxonomy): domain Bacteria; phylum Planctomycetota; class Brocadiia; order Brocadiales; family Brocadiaceae; genus Brocadia. The sequence goes on along the minus strand of JABWAQ010000052.1, from coordinate 30,295 downwards.
ATCGATTGGGTGACAAACGGCACAATTATTCTTCATGACAAGCTCTTTTCCCCGCTCAATCCTTTCGGTATTTTGATTGAACAAACCTCCCGACTGGCTGAGCAGGAATTCAGACATATCCAGGAGCGATTCATCAGGGAGTTTTACCGCTGGCATAATCCCTGATTCCTTAAAATACCTTTTGTCTTTGGGATTCCTTAGCAACTCAGTTACCCATTCCCTTGAACCGAAATTGGTAAAATCGGGACCCGTTTCCCCACCTTCTCCGTTGATCATGTGGCAACCAATACAATTTTCTTTAAAAATCTTCGCTCCGAGGTATACCGGATCGTTGAGGAAGATTGACTGCCCACCGGTTGGAGGAATACCTTTCGCTGCCAGCTTTATAGCCCTTTCACTCTGTTTCTCAGCTTCTTCCCGCTGATGAATGATATGGATATCCTGACTATCGTGATACATCGCCAGGATAGTCAATGCAACAACCCCGGCTAACCCTGAAAATACTGCGCCGAAATACGGTATCCTTTTCACCGGGTACCTTGAAGTGTTCCTATCGATAAACGGCAGTATGAATAAAAAGATTAAAGCAAGGGCAGGGATAATAACGGTACCCACAATTAAGAAATTCCCCTGACAATATTTTAAGAGTTGGAACAAAAACAAGAAGTACCATTCAGGTCTGGCAAGGTAATTTGACGCCGGATCGGCCGGCGACTGCAGTTCTGCACCCCCTGTCCAGAATACCACACCCGCAAGCGCTGCATACATCCCGATAGCAAACACAACGTCTTTAAACACCTGGTCTGGCCAGAAGGGGTCGACACGATTTTTTATTACCTCTTCACGCATCTTCCAGTACGGAGTTACGCCATGTTTACGGAAAAGCGCTATATGGACAAAGAGAAAAAAGATGAGAGATATTGGTAACAAAAATACATGAAGGGTGTAAAAACGGGTAATCGTAAAGTTTCCGTAGTCAGAGCCACCCTGGTGTATTATCTTGATATATTTCCCAATTACCGGAATGGTACCCATGATATTGGTAGCAACCTGCGTGGCCCAATATCCCTTCTGATCCCAGGGCAAAAGGTAGCCTGTTAACCCAAACCCTGAGAGGAATAACAGGAGGATTACCCCGGAAATCCAATTCAGCTCACGTGGTTTTTTATACGCACCAAAAATAAAAACCTGAAACATGTGCACAAGGGCAAGGATCATCATGGCGCTTGAACCAAAGTGATGTAGGCCGCGTACAAACCAACCAAAGGATGTCTTATATTGAATATAATAAACACTCCCCCATGCAGATGTCGAAGAAGGCGCATAAAAACTTGCCATAATAATTCCGGTAACTGCCTGGAGAATAAAAAGAAATACCAGTCCACTTCCAAAAATGTATGACCATTTAGCACCACCGTGAACAGGCTCATCCAGCGCTGCTTTTAGCAGTTTACTTAACCCGGTTCTATCTTCTATCCACTCACTCAATTTATTTGCCATAAGATTTATGCCATCCCAGAAAAATATCTTTATACCAATTTTTTATAATTTACGAGGACATTATTGTTTTCGATTTTTGTCTCAAGGCTGTACATGTCACGCGGGGGAGGTCCCGATATTTTCCTACCGTTTATGTCGAAAACACCTTCATGGCAAGGGCACAAAAACTGTTTTACGTCATCACCCCAGTTTATGCCGCAACCGAGATGCGGACAATTAACTGAAAATACGTTCAATGAATTGTCCTCTTTTCGTATTACCCATACCGACCCCATAACCAGTCCTTCAAAAATATTCCATGCGTCCATTTTTGAAGACGTAATAGTCATCTTTTTTGGGACACCTACGGGAAAATCATCCATTTTACCAATATTAATATAATCTTCAATCCCGTATATGGTTTCTTTCATCCAGGGGTGTATTGCAAGCCCTACAACCGGGGCTAATATACCCGCTGCCAGAGCGCCACCCATAGTGTGTGAAGCAATTTTAAGAAACTTCCTTCTGCTGTTTTCCACCTTTTTACCCCTTTTCACTTCTTCCTTAATTTAAGAAATGTTATTTTTCACCCGGTTTCCATAGCAACCAAAAGCACCCACTTTCCACGCATCAGTTCTTTAATCTTACGAGATCTTATGTGAAGCAAGCGCATGCCATCTGACCAGGAACAGAAATTGTATAAATTTTCAATCCAAAAATAAAGTCAATTTTACAAAAATTCTAACGAAAGGGCCAGGATTGATCGGCGATTGGATTTACTCTAAAGACAAATCAAAGGCAACGTCTACCTCATTTTTAACTTTAAGGGTACCTAATAAAGCCTTGTAGGGTTTTATTCCGTGCTCTTTTTGAGACAGGGGAATCTTTCCTTTTAAATCTTTTCCCGTAGTAGTTTGTACAGCAAACCCGACAGGACGTATAACGCCGTGCAAGGTTAAATCTCCTTTTACGTAATATGCACCTTCCTTCTCCTGAACACCGGTAGAACGGAAGTTGATCGTAGGATACCTGGCGGGATGGAGCACATCTCTGAAAGCAGCTTCTTCGATGTCTGTTTTGTCTTTTTCTTTTAACGTATCGTTCTGACGTTGTCCATCCTTCATAGCGCAGATTACTTTTAGAGAATTTGCCTGAATTTCCGCTTCTACAATCGCCGAACCAAAACCTCCGGCCGGAACGTTCACATTGATTCTAAAATCAGTCATCTCAATTAACAGATCGTGGGCAACCGCGCTCAGAAATCCTTCTTTAAACGTATAGACATACAATTTGCCCGAACTTGCCGTTACCGTATAGGAGCCTTCTTTTATGGTCATATTTTCCTCCTGACAAATTGAGATCAAATTTGATACTATTCTCTTAAAACGAACTTCCATAGTATGCCAGTTTTTCCAAACAAAGTCAATCTACAACAATTTCCCAACCTTTATTTTTCTATCATTTCACTTGACTTGTAAAAATATTGTTTTTACAATTGAAATTTACCCTGTCTTAAAATTTATCTGTTATATAAATTACCATATTCAATAAAGGGAAATTGAAGATGCTTCGATTTAATAAACGCCGGAACACATTAGAACCTGAAGAGTACATTTTTCAATTACAAGATTCACCAGAACCCAATCTCTTCAGGGACGTCTTCCCCTATGACAAAATACCCAAAATATCGTTCAATTATCGGCTCAATCCGATGAATCCTCCTGAAGAAATATGGGTCACGGACACAACCTTTCGTGATGGGCAACAATCCCGCCCGCCATACACCGTCAAACAGATCGTAGACCTTTTTGACCTGATTCATAAACTTAGCGGTAAAAAGGGGCTTATACGTCAGTGTGAATTTTTCCTGTACAATGCAAAGGATCAGGAAGCGGTCAGGAAATGCATGGAACGTGGCTATACATATCCAGAGGTCACGGGATGGATAAGGGCGGTAAAAAGTGACTTCAAATTGGTCAAGGAAATGGGGCTCAAAGAAACCGGCATCCTCTGTTCGTCATCGGACTACCACATCTATTTGAAACTAAATAAAACCAGAAAGCAGGCCATGGATATGTATCTGGATATTGTTCGGGCCGCATTAGAAGAGGGTATTATTCCCCGCTGCCACTTTGAAGATATTACGAGATCTGACTTTTACGGATTTGTCGTACCCTTTGCCAAGGAGCTCATGAAGCTATCCAAAGAAAGCAAACTTCCCGTAAAGATTCGCGCCTGCGATACCATGGGAATGGGTGTCAGCTACCCCGGGGCCGCCTTACCTCGAAGCGTACCTGGCATTATTTACGGACTCAACCACTTTGCCGGCGTCCCTTCGGAATACCTGGAATGGCATGGCCATAACGATTTTTATTTAGCAGTAAGCAACGCCACTACCGCATGGCTCTACGGATGCAGCGGGATCAACGGCACATTGTTAGGGTTGGGAGAGCGCACAGGAAACACACCCATTGAGGCCCTGGTAATTGAATACCTGGCATTACGTGGCAACGATGAACTAATCGATACCACGGTTATTACAGAAATTGCAGATTATTACCGGAATGAAATTGGGCATCCAATTCCACCAACTCAACCATTTGTGGGTTCGGAATTCAATGTCACCCGTGCAGGTATCCATTCGGATGGATTATTAAAAAACGAGGAGATATACAATATTTTTGACACAAAGAAACTCCTTCACAGACCCCTTGGTGTTGCCGTAACCGACAAATCCGGTGTGGCTGGAATTGCACAATGGATTAATATCTTTTTCGGACTGGAAGGAAGCCGGCAAATTTCCAAGACACATGAAGGCGTATCAAAGATAAAGGAATGGGTGGATAGGCAATATACCGAGGGACGCATTACCTCTATTTCGGACAACGAAATGATAGAGCAGGTGCGCATCCACCTTCAGAATTTTATCAAATCGGATACATTACAAGAATCCTGAACCGCTAAAACCAAATAACATCTTTGAAGTTATATGAGTTTCAGGCAAAAAACATCCTTAAAACGTATGGCGTTTGTGTCCCTGACGGCAAAACCGTCTCACAAAGCGCTGATGCGCCAAAGATATTCCAGGAAATTGGCTGTAATCGCTGCGTCGTAAAGGCACAGATACTTGCCGGTGGCAGGGGGAAAAGCGGCGGTATTCAGTTTGTCAACACACCAGAAGAAACCCGGACATGCGTAGAGCGCATGCTTGATACCCGACTTGTAACACGTCAAACCGACCAAAAAGGCGCTGAAATTAAGTATGTCCTCATAGAAAAAGCCGTTTCAATTAAAAAAGAATTATACCTTGCTATAACGATTGACCGTTCCCTCAAAACACCCATGCTGATTGCCAGCGCTGAGGGAGGGGTGGAAATCGAAGAAGTTGCCAGGCAAACACCCGACAAAATCATCAAAGAACCGGTTGACATATTCTTTGGAATTCACCCGTTTCAGGCGCGTCGCATTGCCTCTCAATTAAACATATCCGGGGCGCTTTCAACAAGGCTAAACAACCTTGTCACGAATCTTTTTCGTGCCTTTGTGAAAGACGATTGTTCGCTATTAGAAATTAATCCGTTGGCAGTAACGACTGACGATGAACTATGTGCGCTCGATGTAAAGATGGACATCGACGACAACGCCCTCTACCGTCACCCGGAATTCGACCAGTTTCTTCCCGATCAAGATATTTCCTCTGCCGAGTCGCTGGCCAGAAAATACAGGCTCAGTTACATCAGCCTTGATGGAAATATCGGATGTCTCGTAAATGGGGCAGGTCTTGCCATGGCCACGATGGATGCTATCAAACTGCACGGCGGGGAACCTGCCAACTTTTTAGATGTCGGTGGCGATGCATCTTTGGAACGGATCACACAGGCATTTAAGATCATTTTGTCCGACCCGAAAGTAAAAACGGTTTTGATTAATATCTTTGGCGGAATCATGAAGTGTGATGTCATTGCCTCCGGTATCATTCAAGCCATTAAGGAAGCAGGCATTCATGTTCCTTTGGTCGTCCGGCAGGAAGGGACTAATGTTGAGGTAGCAAAAAAATTATTAGACAATTCCGGTTTAAACATCCTCTCCGCAAAAGACATGAAGGAAGCTGCAAGCATGGCAGTAAGGGCATCAAAAGCGAATGGGTATACTAATAGATAAAGACACAAAGGTAATATGTCAGGGAATAACCGGGCATGCAGGCAGTTTTCACACCGTGAGGATGCTTGAGTATGGCACCAAACTCGTTGCAGGTGTTACTCCGGGCAAGGGAGGCACCGCGCAGCACGGCGTCCCTGTCTTTGATAATGTACTCGATGCAGCAACAAAGACGGGCGCCAACGCCTCCGTCATTTACGTACCCGCACCCTTTGCATCTGATGCCATTATGGAGGCCGCTGAGGCCGGGATTAAACTCGTGGTCTGTATCACAGAAGGCATTCCCACACTGGACATGGTAAAGGTAAAAAAATATCTCTCAACCCGGAATACATGTCTTATCGGTCCCAACTGTCCCGGCGTCATTACACCCGGCAAATGCAAGATCGGCATCATGCCCGGATATATCCATAAACCCGGCCATGTGGGAGTTGTATCACGGAGTGGAACACTCACCTACGAAGCTGTCTTACAATTGACGCAGCAAGGCTTAGGGCAATCCACCTGCCTTGGAATTGGAGGCGATCCCATTGTAGGAACTGATTTTGCCCATATACTCAGATTGTTCCAGGAAGACCAGGAAACACAGGCAATTGTACTGATTGGAGAAATTGGAGGAAGCGCTGAAGAAGAAGTTTCTGAGGTTATAAAGCAAGAAATCACAAAACCCGTTGTTGGTTTTATTGCCGGCAGGACAGCACCACAGGGTAAACGCATGGGGCATGCCGGTGCTATTATTACCGGTGGCAGGGGAACAGCACTATCAAAGATTTCTGCGCTGGAAAACGCCGGTGTTACCGTGGTGGACAACCCGGCCGACATCGGTAAAACAGTAGCAAAGGTAATGCATCCATGAAACGACAACAAGAGCGGCTTAAACGAGGTTTATTAAAGTAATAGTATGCAAAAAACCCCCTTTTTTGGCAAATTTATTACAATACCTTCGCCCCCCTTTCCAAGGAGAATTTGATTGCAGCCGCGCCGCACCTGCTTTTAAATTTACCTGGTCCACAACCCTGCGGACTGCAAACCCTTACTCCTCTCCCAGTGAGCCTTGTCTATTGATCTTTTGGGCGTAAATGTCCCAATAACTCTTATCTTTGTGACGGCCATCCTGCCAGGCAATGATTGCGCCACCCGTTCCATCATTAACCAATACGGGAAAGCATTGGGTATCTGATGCCGTACAGACAGCCACGCCACTGTTATTCCACTTTGCGAGTCCCTTTGGGTCAATCCGCTGTGCATACACATCAAACGCAGCAATGCGGTTATCATCCCACCCCATTATCGCACCGCCCATGCCGTCACCGGTGACGTACACATAATTTTGGATACCTGATTCAGCACACACAACCAAACCATCCCTTCCCCACATAGCGTTACCGGCAAGGTCAATACGTTGTGCATAGATATCGAACTCACCCCTGCGCATGTCCCACCAGGCAAGGATGACACCACCTGCCCCATCGTCAGTAATCATTGGATAGTTTTGATTACCCGGTGCAGTACATACTGGAGCGCCATTCTCCAGCCATTGAGCGACTCCATTCCCATCCACTTGTTGGGCGAAGACGTCGTTATTGCCATTACGGGTATCTACCCAAGCCAAAATTGCCCCTTCAGCGCCATTACTAACAATGACCTGAAAACTTTCATGACCTTGCGCAGTACACACCGCCACGCCACCTCTTTCCCACCGGATGTTGCCACTCCCATCGATTCGTTGTGCATAGATGTCTGCATAACTTCTTCGAAAATCTTGCCACGAGACAACAACACCCCCTGTACCGTCGCTAACTGCTACCGGTGCACTTTGTGCGCCTGAAGACCCACAAACAAGCACCCCATTTTTTATCCACTGACATTCCCCGTTCTTAGTAACACGCTGGGCATAGAGGTCGGCATAGTTAGTCCTGAAATCCTGCCAGACAATGACAGCTCCTCCTGTACTATCAGTTGCAATACATGGACTATTTTGTGCATTAACTTCAGTACATATGGGCATACCGTTGGCCGTCCATTGAGGGTCTCCCTGCGCATCGATGCGTTGGGCATAAATATCATAGTTGTCAATGCCGCTGCGCATGTCCTGCCAGGCAATAATAGCCCCTCCAGCGCCATCGCTGATCATCTTTGGCCGATTTTGGTTCTCTGGCGCTATACAAACAGGAATACCATCCTTCGCCCAAAGGACATTCCCATGGACATCAATCCTCTGGACATAGATATCAAAATGGCTGTCACGTGCATCTTCCCACGCAATAATAGCGCCACCATTACCGTCGCTAATTATTTGCAAAGAACTTTGCTGGCCGGACGCCGTACAGATAGCCACATTCTCACGAGAATTAGAGGACCACGACGCTATGGCCGGGCACTGCTGATTCGTTATGGTAAAAAAACATAATAATGTTGTATAAAAGGGTATCGTTAGAATTATTTTTCTTAATGTACTTTTCATGGCAGATTTTCAAAAAGTTATTTTTTTAATTCGGCATACAAAAAAGGATCGAGCTGCATGGCCTTGTTGTACACCTTCATAGACTCCTCATATTTTCCTAAATTGTACAAACTATTCGCCTTGTTATGCCACGACCTTGCACTCTTCGGGCTGATTTCGATGGCCTTATCAAAGGCCTTTATTGCGTCATTATACATTCCCAGTTTGCTCAGGGTAATTCCCATATTGTTCCATGCCCACGCCCTGTTTGGATTTACCTGGGCTGCCTTGCTGAAGAGTCTCAGGGCAGCGTCATATTGTTCAAACAAAATTAATATATAGCCTTTCCCATGCCATGCCAAATCCTCTTTCGGATTGATTTCAATGGCCTTTTCGAAGGCCTGCATTGCCTCACCGTGTTTGGCCAGCGCAATGAGAACAACACCTTTATTATACCAGGCAGTTGCAAGCTTTGGGTCAGACTTAATGGCCTTCTCGTATAATTTTAAAGCTTCCTCGATGTTGCCTTTTTTATAGAAAGCGATGCCCTTATTCACCCGGGTCGCATTATGGTTCGGATTTATACTTAACGCCTTATCATAGGCTTGAATGGCCATATCATAGTTCCCCAGATTGTATAACGCATTTCCCAGGCCATCCCATGCCTCAAAGTAATCGGGGTAACATGCAATGGAATTATTATATGCCTTAACGGCACGTTCATATTTAGCGCGTTTATATTTCGAGTCCCCATTTTTTATCCACTGCCTTGCACTATATTTTTTGGAACTAGTCTTATAGATGTTTCCCTCCACGTAAACTGCCCATATACTACGCAAAGGAAAGGAAAGAGAAACCATCAAGAAGAGGAAGAATACCTTATAAAGATGTCCCGGCACAGAATCCCTTAAAAAAAACTGCGTATTTAATTTATATTCCATATCCTCACGAGCACCTCACAGCGCAGCACAGCCGCAATCAACCCCTTCCTCACCAAGGCAATAACCAAGCCCTTCCTTGCCAAGGCAACAACCAAGCCATTACTTACCAAAGCCACAACCAAGTCCCCCTTACAAAAGGGGGATCAAGGGGGTTGTGAAAATTCAAAAAACATCCGCCGTGTTTTAAAATATTATAAAAATCATCCTGTAAAATCAAATGAATTAACAAATCGTATAAGATTCCTTGAAACCATTCAAGCTGAACTTGACAAGGGCTGATTTGGCAGGCGGTGCCTTGCCCTACAGAAAAACTGCATGGATACACCGTGTGGCGTGGATAAACGCCGTTTGTCCGTAGCGGCCCACAAAGGATACTCCTTAGCCTTCTCCCTGACAAATCCATCTTTTACCGTTGTAACGTTTAAAAAGAATTACGCCGGATATCTGTTCTCGGGAGGAAAGGCTAATTATCTCCTACGGCTTTTAATTCTAAATGGACTGTCTCCCATCTGGTATAAAGGGCATCCAACTCCTGGGTAACGGTTTTATACTGCTTGTTGATTTCGATGGATTTTTCTTTGTCATTGTAAAGCATCGGATCTGAAAGGCGGTTGTCCAGTTCCGTCTTTTGTGTTTCCAATGAATCAATCTTTTCTTCCATATGTTGAATTTCTTTTGAAAGCTTCCGTTTCCTGGCATTTTGCTCCTTCTTGAGCAAGTACTGCTGTTTCTGCAAACTCGTTTCATCGGATTTTGTTTGTGATAACCCTCTCCCCTCACTTCCTTCCGCTTCTTTAAATAAATCAGACGTCTTTTTCTCCAGAAAATCCCTAAAACTTCCCAGATGAACATGGATTTTTCCGTTTCTCAGTTCATAGACCCTGGAGACCAAACCGTCCAGGAAGTCCCGGTCGTGGGATACGACCAACAAACTCCCGGCATAATCCAGCAATGCATTCTTGAGAATCTTTTTGGTGGTAATGTCAATATGGTTGGTTGGTTCATCCAGGACAAGAAAATTCGTGGGTTTTAGAAGCATCTTGGCGAGAGACAGCCGGGATTTTTCACCGCCGCTCAGGACGTTGACGGTCTTAAAGACATCATCACCTGAAAAAAGAAAGGCGCCCAGGATATGGCGAACGTGGGGTATCATGGAAAACGGAGCGACGGACTCGATTTCCTGTAATAACGTATTTTGGCTATTTAATTTTTCCGCGTGTTCCTGGGCAAAATAATCAAAGAGGACGTTATGCCCCATTTTCATAGTCCCGGAGTGTGGCTGCTCAACACCGGCTATAATACGTAATAAGGTAGATTTTCCCGACCCGTTTTGCCCAACAAGGGCTACCTTTTCTCCCCGTTCAATAGAAAGGCAAATATCCTGAAAGATCAACCGTCCATCATATGTATGCGAAACATCTTTTATATCAAGTACCGTTATACCGCTTTGTTTCGATGGCGGAAATTTAAATCTGACCCGCTCTACGACATCTTCCGGCAATTCTTCCTTTTCCATCTTTTCGAGCATGAGGATCCGGCTCTGCACCTGGGATGCCTTGGTATTCTTTGCCCTGAACCGTTCAATGAACCGCTCCACCTCTTTGATCCTTTTCTGCTGATTGACATAACGCGCAACCTGCAATTCCTTCCGTTTCTCTTTTTCAACCTCATAAAAGGAGTAATTTCCACAGTACTCATGGATTTTCCCCTTCTCCAATTCCCAAATCCTGGTCGTATTACGGTCAAGAAACGTTCGATCGTGCGATATGATAATCAGGCCTCCTTTAAATTCTTTGAGATATTCTTCTAACCAGAGAATGGAATCAATGTCCAGGTGGTTCGTCGGTTCGTCCAGGAGGAGGAGGTTGGGCTCCTGAAGCAACAACCTGGAAAGGGCTACCCGCATCTGCCATCCACCGCTGAATGTACTGATGCCCTTCCCAAAATCTGCTTCTTTAAACCCCATACCCTTTAAGACCTTACCCGTTTCTGCATCAACCTTAGCGCCGTTGACAACCTCCAATTGGTGTTGCAGGTGTGCATAATGGTCCAGAAGCAATTGATGGTCTTCACCCTTTATGGAGGGATCTTCCAATTGGACATGAAGCTTATCAATCTGCCTTTTCAGGAGGAGAATGTCTTCAAAGGCCGAACTGGCCTCTTCAAAAACGGTCTTTTTTCTGAAGACAAAACCTTCCTGAGGCAGATAACCGATGTTTGTATCTCTCGCACAAATAAGATCTCCCGCACCGGGTTCGACCGACCGACAAATGAGTTTAAAGAGTGTGGATTTGCCGGTACCGTTGGGACCGATCAGACCGATCCGGTCGTTTCTCCGTATGTGCAGGGAAACAGTGTCTAAAATGGTTTTAGAGCCGAAGGCCAGGCTGACATTGTTCAAACGAATCATTTTATCCCGCCGTACACCGCTTCCCGATATTCCTTCCAAAAACATTCGGCAGTACGGAATCCGGCCTCTGCAAGGAGTTGAAGATCGTCCATAAGGAGTAAGGGGTGATCGCCATCCTTCTTTTCCTTATCAGCCAATTCTGAGGAGATTTGATCAAGGGACTTTTCCTGGTGTCCGATTCTGCGTGTCCTCTCTTGTACCCCCTCATAATGCAAACGACGGAATCTGGCCTCAAGAACGGCATCGGCTGTCTTAATGATATCGCAATTCACAAACCAGCCGTATGGTTTTAATATCGAGCAGAGGTACTTAAACAACCTGAGCTTTTCTTCTTTGTACAAATGATGAAGGGCAAATGAAGAGACCACTACATCTACATTGGAAAGGGTATTTGTTTTATCGGGTAATTCCTGGAACGTAGAAATCAGAAAGGTAACTTGCGAAAGGTGGTTTTTGAGCCTTAATTTGGCCTTGTCTATCATAAGTCCGGCCGCATCAACAGCAACGATCTTTGCATGGGGAAACGTTTCGACGACCTTATGAGATAGGTAGCCGGTGCCAACACCCAGATCCAATATACTTAAACTTTCTGTCTTACCAAACGGCAATACCTCGCATACAACAGATGCCATTTTGCTGCGGTTCGGGTGCCAGGCATCCATGTCGGTGTCATACGTAGCAACGGTATCGGAATTATTGAATGCATATACGGTTTCTCTCAGAGCACCTTTTTTCATATCAGGAATATGATCAAAAAAATAAATTAGCAGTTGACGGTTGGCAGAAGAAACAATCTAAATCCTTTGTACCAGCGGTTGTATCCGCTCCCTAAACTGCTTCAGGGCACTGGCACGATGACTGATTTTGTTCTTTATCGCAGGATTTAATTCGGCAAACGTTTGGAGGTAATCAGAAACATAAAAGATAGGGTCGTATCCAAAACCATATTTTCCCTTAGGCCCTTCGGTGATAAATCCTTCGCAACAGCCTTCTACAACAAAGAATAACTCATCCGGGCTGGCAAGGGCAATCGTACAGACGAACCGCGCCGTGCGCCGTTCCTTTGGCACTCCTCTTAATTCTGACAATACCTTTTCTATATTCTTTTCATCTGTTGCATGAGGCCCCGCATACCTGCATGAATAGACACCGGGACGTCCGTTCAGGGCATCGATTTCGAGCCCGGAATCATCTGCCATTGCCCAGGTATTACAAGCCTTTGCCAGCGTAGTTGCCTTTTTTATGGCATTTTCCTGAAAGGTAGTCCCATCTTCCTCTACCGCCGGCACAAAAGGAAAATCCTCAGGGCCGCGAAGCAAAAGCCATGAATCATCCTTAAGAATTTCTTTTATCTCAGACCTCTTTTTTTCATTATGTGTAGCTATCAAAATGGTCTTTGCATGTATTGTATTTACGAACGAAGTCATACTTACTCTCCTATCTGTAAAATAGCCCTTATGCCATGACATCTGTATCCATATAAAAATACTAATTTTTATATTCTGTCTTTTCCAATGCCGTTTTTTGAATTTCAATAATCTCCCGGATGCCTTTTTTTGCCATGCTCAACATCTCTGCCAACTGTCCGTCATCAAAGGCGTACTCTTCTCCCGTGCCTTGCAGTTCAATAAATTTTCCATCGCCGGTCATTACAATATTCATGTCTACCTGTGCAGCCGCATCTTCTGCATAGCAAAGATCTAGCAGAGCGACGCCATTCACGATTCCGACACTCACGGCAGCGATACTGTTCAGGACAGGATTTTCCTTAATCAGGTCTTTGCCCTTCAGCCATTGGATAGCATCCATTAACGCCACATAGCTGCCTGTAATGGCAGCGGTGCGGGTACCCCCATCGGCCTGAATAACGTCACAATCAATCCAGATCGTCCGTTCCTTCAACAAGGCAAGATCGATGACGGAACGTAATGAACGACCGATGAACCTTTGTATCTCATGGGTTCTCCCGCCCACTTTACCCCTGGTAGATTCTCTGGTCGCCCTCACGGGTGTCGAACTCGGCAATAAGGAATATTCCGCTGTAATCCAACCTTCACCGGTATTTTTAATATGGGGAGGCACACTTTCCTCCACCATAGCCGTACAAATGATCCTGGTATTGCCAGTCTGAACGAGCACAGAACCCGGCGCATATTTCGTAAAATGCCTGCTGATGATTATGGGACGCAGTTCATCATGTGCGCGGTTATCGACTCTCATAATTCTATTTTCACCTTTCCAGTTTTTTCTTTGCGTCTTTGCGGCAAACCATTACCTTTTATTTTCGCAAGAGCAGCTTCAAAAGCGCCTTTTCCACATGGAGCCTGTTTTCAGCCTGATCATATACGATAGAATGGGGGCCATCAATAACCTCGTCCGTGATCTCTTCTCCCCGATGGGCTGGCAGGCAGTGCATTACTTTGACCTCGTCCCTTGCTAATTTCAAAATATCACTATTGATTTGAAAGTCCTTGAAAGCCTTTTGACGTACCTCTTTTTCTGCCTCCTGTCCCATACTAACCCATGTATCCGTATAAATCACATGCGCCTTTTCGACCGCCTCTTTTGGATCCTGATAGAGACGGATTATATCACTTCCATTTGTCATTTGTTTGATCTTCGAGATAAAATCCGGCGTAAGCTCATATCCCTTCGGCGAAGCAACATGAAAACAGAGACCCAGCCTTGCACAGATCTGCGCCAAAGACCGTGCAACATTATTTCCATCCCCGACAAAAGCTATCTTTATACTTGTATAGTTGCCAAACTTTTCTTTGATGGTGTACATGTCGGTGAGCGCCTGGCATGGGTGAAGGTAATCCGATAAGGCGTTAATAACCGGTACGGTAGCATATCTGGCCAGCTCCTGAATGGTGTCCTGCCCGAACGTACGGATAGCTATCCCGTCTACGTAACGCGATAGCACCCGGGCGCCATCTTTTACCGCCTCCCTTTTGCCAAGGTTTATATCACTTTGGGTCAGGTAGATGGCATGACCGCCTAGTTGTATCATCGCCACTTCAAAGGAAACGCGTGTACGCATGGAACTCTTTTCAAAAATCATCCCCAGGATTTTCCCATCCAGACACTTTTCATCATATCCCTTATTATGCCACTCCTTAAGTTCCCTGGTGACGTGAAATATTTCCTCAATGTCAGACGGCAAAATATCTGCAATTGAAAGTAAATCCTTGCATTTCATAGGCTTTCTCTCATAAATTAAAATTTAGAAAGGATGGATTGTAAAATAGACAGCCCCTCGTCAATGTGCTCTTTTTTGACATTCAGCGGGGGCATAAATCGAATGACCTTGTCGTGAGTGCAGTTAAGGAACAGACCCGCCTGGATACAACTTTTAATAAGCTCTGCCCCACTCACGTTAAGTTCTATCCCGATCATAAGGCCCACACCGCGCACCTCATTAATCATCTTATGTGTCTTTTGCAGTAATTTTAATTGCTCCAGGGAATAACTACCCATTTTTTTAACATTCTCAAGCAGACCTTCTTTTTCAATGGTTTCAAACACGGCTACCCCTGCCGCACACGCCAGAGGATTTCCGCCAAAGGTAGAGGCATGACTGCCGGGGACAAGACTCTTTGCAATTTCTTTTCTTGCCGTCATAGCCCCAATTGCTACGCCACCACCGAGCGCCTTCGCCAGGGTCATAATATCGGGTTCTATATCATAATGCTGATAAGCAAAATATTTCCCGGACCTCCCCATGCCGCATTGCACCTCGTCAAGGATGAGCAACAATCCTTTCTCATCACATAGCTTTCTGATACCTTGCATGAATTCTCCGGTGGCAATGTTAATACCGCCCTCACCCTGAATAGGTTCGAGCATAATGGCGCAGGTCTTGTCATCTACTGCTTTTTTAAGCGCTTCCAGATCATTAAACGGAACATAGGAAAATCCTTCAACGAGCGGCGCAAATCCTTTATGATATTTTGGTTGTGCGGTTGCAGTAACCGTGGCGATTGTCCTGCCATGGAATGAGTTTAAAAAGGTAATTATCTTATATCTGCCTTTGTCTGAGTTATGGATACGGGCAAGTTTGATCGCCGCTTCATTGGCCTCGGCGCCGCTGTTACAGAAGAAACACTGCCCACCAAAGGATTTTTCCGAAATATGTTTTGCCAGCAATCCCTGTGGCTCCGTATAGTAGATATTCGGGGCATGCTGGAGTTTGGCTGCCTGGCTCTGAATGGCTGCAACGACATTAGGATGACAGTGTCCCAGCAAACTCACCGCCCAGCCGGAAAAGAGGTCGAGATACCGCTTACCTTCGGCGTCCCACACATCCACACCACTCCCCTTAACCAGCAAAATAGGATTCCGGATATAATTGGGAATGACATAGCGGTCGTAAATTTCTTTTATCTCTTTTGTGTTCATGCTCTCTATTCCTTGATTCTCCTCAAAAACGAAAAGGGGATTGAAATTACAAGCCGATTTCAATCCCCGAAATTATACAATATTCTGTATGAGATACAACAAACTTTTATACGATAATCTGCGTACCGACACCCTTATCGGTAAATATTTCCAATAACAGCGCATGAGGGATTAGTCCATTGATAATATGCGCCTTCTTTACCCCTGCCTTCACCGCACTGATACAGGCCAATGCCTTGGGGAGCATGCCCTCGCTAATTACCTTTTTATCGATGAGTGAGTGAACCTCATCTTCGTGCAACGTCGATGCAAAAGACGTCTCATCTTTTGGCCGTGTCATGATACCATGGGTATTGGAAAGAAATACAAGCTTTTCCGCACCAAGCGCCTTTGCGATAAACGCAGCAACGTTGTCCGCATTAACATTATAGACGTCTCCGTTGTCGCCTTTTGCAATAGGCGGCACAATCGGGATGGTGCATGAATTACACAAATTCAAAAAACGATCCTTATCAATAGAAGTAACTTTGCCAACAAAGCCAATATCCAATTTTTTCAATTCACCGCGATCTGTCCTGGTTTCTATGTAGTGTTTCTCTGCCCTGAGTGGACAATATCCATTTTCCCAAATACAGGCAGCCTCATTCCCCAATTCAGAAATCTTCTTTACGATAGAGGCGCTGATCTGATTAATGAGGACGTCTTTGGCTATCTCCAGGGTCTCATGGTCGGTAATCCTATGCCCCTCCACAAACTTTGGACTCAACCCCCTCCGTGTCATCTCCTGGCTGATATGAGGGCCGCCGCCATGCACCAGGATGGGCAAAATGCCGACGGTCTTCATAAAGACAATGTCCTGGAGCACGTTGGTGAGCACTTCATCGCTGGACATTGCCCCTCCGCCAAATTTGATAACAACTACTTTGTTCCTGAATGATCGTATGTAAGGAAGGGCTTCAATGAGTATCCCCGCCTTGCGTATGGCATTTTCCATGAGCTAAATACTTTTTCTCTCCTACTAAAAAGCGAACGATGTTAAAAGAAGTCAAAATTATAACAAAAGAGGTTTTCGTGTCAAGGGTAAACACGGGTTTTTCATAAGATAGGCAACCTAAGGCCTGAACTTGTGCTCGGGGCGGAATCATACCAACTGTTTCGGCTCAATTGAGGACGATTGAACCGGCAAAAGAAAACCAGGAAAAGGAGGGGCGAAGCATTTGCCTGATTGAGTATGCATGCATTTTTGACAATGAAAGCAAATGCTTCGCCCTACCCTGAGCGGTAAACACCGCTATTATTGAAATTTTTCAAAAAACGAAATTGTTACAGGGATTATGTTTTTTCCCGAATTATTTTCGTGTTCCTTTTCCACCCCCTTGATCCCCCGCCAGCGGGGGACAGTGGTTAGCCATGTTTCCAGTGGATTTTGCCGTTATGTGTTGCAAGAAAGACACAGAGGAACTATCCCTGTTCAAGGCATACAGAAACATGGTTTGTCCATGCCCCCCCAACCCAATCGCTTAACTTAACACGTATGCTCCCCAGCCCCCTTTTTTCAGGGGGACTTTCAGGATTCATACCCTACAAACTGCGCGAAAACCATGATAATTCCAAGCGACGCTTTTTTTCATCCGTTCCTCCGAGTAAATTTTTTAGTTTTTCAATTACGTTATCAACGCCGGCCTTTGCGAGTGTGGAAATTGCGCTTTCAAGCGCCTTTGCAAGAAGCATTTCCAATATCATGGTATTCCTTCACCTCACTTTCTGTCTTTCCTGAGAGATAATTTTCCCAATACCGACTTGCGCAACCCAATGGTGTTCCCGTATCGCACATGGTTCACCCAGCCAAGGACACTGGCGCTTACCCTTGACAAAGGGATGCCGCCATGAGAAACCCTTGTCAGCAGGCTTCTGAGCTTTCGCTGGAAATGAATGCCCTTGCGCCGTTTCAAACGTCTTCGCTGAGGATACACGATAAAACCAAGAAACGGTATGCCCTCTTCAACAGGACGGGGATGCGCATGGGGATGTATGGTCAACCGTAATTGTTGTAATCTTTCCTGAATTAGCTCTTTCCATTGCCACAATATGGCCTTGTCCTTTGCAAAGAAGAGAACATCATCCACATAACGCAGCACAGCCGCAACAAAAAAGGTCAACCACAAAGGACACAAAGTTTTACACGAAGGTCACAAAGAAAACCTCACAGAAAAAAGATGTTTTTGTAGAGTAATACTCTAGGGTAGCAAGACATCAGCCACGTCTCTTTTTGTTCAGGGGCATTATACTCAAAGGATTACAAATTATAATTTGTATAGCTCCTTCATTACAGTTATTCTCCCGGGGCGGCATAGACAAGCGATGCTTGTCCGTGCCTCTGGGAAACTGCTTCATGCTTTGTCCCTGCAATGGTTATTCTTGCACTGTCCTTGTTTAATTAGGACTTCGTCGATTTGTTTGCAGTCACACGTAGGGGCGAAGCATTTGCTGATATTAGATTTGAATGTAATCTTATGTTCTGGACAGCAAATGCTTCGCCCCTACAACATATACCTAAAGGGTTCACAATCAGTGAATATTTAGACTGATAAACAGGGTGGCACGGACAAGCACAGCTTGTCCGTGCCACCCCGTATAACTTCATACTGTTTATAGTATTTCATGGCTTCGGGACGCTCATTACGGGTGTCTTAATAAGCCCCGTCCCGGGACTTGCGTCCAGGGGGACGGGGCAGTTGCTATTTGCCCGATCCGTGTATCCCGGATGCGGCCAGGAATAGGTTCCGCCATTTATCGCTTCGGCCAGAAACCCTTATCACAAAGGGCGTCTGGCAATTCCGCAGGTGAAAAATGTGGACAACATCACACGAAAACCCACGTTGTTGTTCCTGTTGTCCGGATTGTTCCTATTGCGGCAGGAACAACGCACGTTCCTGTGATTATTGTTGAACGACCCGCCACGAACAACACGGGCGCTTTGAACCTATCCCCCGAAAAAATAAGGGAAGGCACCGCATTGATACCTCCTCCTGATTTAAACGCATACCTTTTTCCACCCACCCAGCAAACGACCGATCTCAACCACCATTTCGGCAACATGCTGATATTGACCGTCTGAAAGCCAGCCCCAGCGTACTGCCAATCGCAGGTATAACCGCACCTTAGTCAGCGCCTCATCAGCCAGCTGTAATCGCTGCTGCCGGTCACTGCCTCGCCTGAGGTTTGCCTCCTCCAGTCTCTCCCTCAAATCAAAGGCGGCGTCTAAAAGCCTGCGGGTAAACGAATGTCGCTGAGCCCTGGGAAAATGATTGGTTGCTGGCAAAAGCCAGCTTAAAAAATCAAACGTCCTGGTAAAAATTGGCATTTCCTGACGTGTCATGTCTGCCTCCTGTGAATAACCTGATTTTATAGGCATATTCATTTCACTTAATCGGGTTTCGGCGTGGAATAAAATCCCCCTTAAAAAAGGGGGTTGGGGGGTTGTAAAATAACCGGGGAAAAAACACAACCCCCTGAATCCCCCTTTTCTAAGGGGGACTTCATGGTTCACACCTCACAAACCGCATAAAAACTATTATAATTCCGATACCATCGTGGGATCGACACTACAATCCATACTTTGGCACCGAACAACCCGGCAGAGATACAGAGTCCAGAGGGCTCAGAGTTCAGAGATAAATGGGGACAACATCACACGAAAACCCCTGAGATCGTCCCAGAAGCCCGGGTTGAACCAGAAGCGGCAGGGACAACGCGCGTACCTGAGATAATGGTTGAACAACCCGCCACGAACAACACGAGCGTAGTTCTTTAATGCCTCCAGATTTTCTCTACCGTCCTTTGGGTCATACGGATATTCATTACAAAGACTTCGCGTCCATTCCCACACATTACCGCTCATCTCCTCACAACCATAGGGACTCGCACCTCCAGGAAAGCAACCCACGGCGCTGGTAGCGCCAATACCCGTTTCATCATAATTGGCGCGATTGGGATCAGGGTCGTTTCCCCAGGGATACAACCGCCGCGATGCTCCATTTCTCTTCATAGACAAACGGGTATTCTTCTCTATATCTCCCATTGCTACATTATGTGGTTGAACAGGAATCTCTAAGCCACCCCGCGCTGCCTTTTCCCATTCTGCCTCAGAGGGCAGCTTCACCGCCCAATCTTCCGGCAGGATACCCTGCTGTTTCCATCTCTCCGTTAACCATCGGGTGAATGCAAGCGCCTCGTACCAGGTTACACCAACTACCGGATGATTCGGCAAGGTAAATGGAGCACCAAATCGATACAGTTCCTCTCTGAATGATTCCTCAAAGTACTCTTTTATTTTTCCATCTTTCCACACACCGGCATCCTTTGCCTCTTTCCAGTATTTTTCATTCTTGTATCCATTATCCCTTGTAAATTCCAGAAATTGTGCCTGCGTAACCGGGTACCTTGAAATCCAGAAATCATATGCTACGGTTTCATTCTGATGCATCCCTTCTTCCTCTCCCATCCAAAACGAACCTCCGGGAACACAGCAAAACTGCATTTCCTTAGTCGTTATTACGCCCGGCCTTTCATCGCCAAGAAACGCCAAATTAACACCAGCGGCAGCACGCTCTCGGGGAGGGAAACCCGTTATGATGAGGATGTTTTCAAGGCAACGCTTTATCCTTATCACCTTTTTCCGGTTTGCCTCACTCATTTTTGCCAGGTCGGCAGTCTCCACGATGGCCTGCGCAGCCAGATGGGCGCCCCAGGCATCTTCCATGCTATTTTTGACGGTTTCTGGTTCACAATTACAAAGTTCTTCAACCAGCGCCCATATTGCATAAGCACTCCCTCCTGCCGCCTTAGCGCCGGCAAGCAGGGTCACTTCACGCCAGCGGTTCGGTTCCGTGCGTGCAAGATGAGCAAGTTTTTCCGGAAAGTCGTCATCCGTAAGGTGGCACGCAGCCAGATACTCCTGAAAGGTGCGGTGTGCAAAGGTAAACACTTTGACACTCCGCGGTATGAGAATGCCGGCCCGATCGCTGAGGTATTCTACCAATCTCTTATACTTTACATCCGGATTTTGGCTGATGTCCATTAATCCGCTCACAAGATCCTTCATGGGAATATCAGCAGTGCCGACGGCTTCCGGCTGGGATTGATGTGCCTTAAATGCAAGTTCATTGAGGAGATGACGCACCTTCTTCTGATCCACCCTCAACCACTCTGTCAGGCTGGGTTGTGGGTTCTTCGGATTCCCTTCACTGTCCCGCACAATGCGCTGGCTTTCCCACCAATCCAGCAGCAAATCTACGGTGTCTGCATACAGCTCCTCCCGTTTTTCCGGCAGGCTGCCACCGCGCCATGCATGCAGGCATGCCATGAGCGTCAGGAGGAGGGGTCGCTCTGCCAGTGAAAACAAGTGGGTCACTCTTAAAAATAGCGTCTTTCAATCGTTTTGCCCTGCCTCCGGCATCTTCTCTGTTCATACCGCGGGCTCTTGAAACATGGGCGTACCAGAGATCGACAAAACTGCTGATTTGACCTTTGTTAAAGGGTGACAGAATGGCTTCTGAGAACCCGGATAAACGCCAATCTTCTTGGTAGGCATACGTCCGGCTTGTGACCATGATGCGGCAACGAGGATATGTCTTTGCAAAATCTTCAACTACCTGTTTTATTTGTGTCCTGCGGAGTTCCGCTTCGGGTATTTCATCCAATCCGTCCAGGAGCAATATGCCGCCCGTTTTCAGCAATTCTTCCTGCATCGGTGTAGCGTATTTTTCCAGGGTGGCGGAACGGAGGTCGGATTCGATAAATTTTCAGAGATGCGCCGCGGTGGCTTTTTCACGAACTGCCGGCAACCCCTGGGCTGCAAAATCGCGCAATATGATCCGAACCGGCAGCAAGGCGCCGTGATCCCATGCCTGTGGTTTCGTTTTTTCTTCGCCTTCAACGGGTAAAGACCTGGTAAGCAAAGAGATATTGAGTTCTTTTTGTCCAAGGAGTTCTCCCGACAAACAGAGCGTTACGAAATTGACGAAGGTGCTTTTGCCGCTCCCGGGGTCGCCCAGAAGGATGCCGGTTGAGTTGTTCTAATGCCGATTGGCGCTGGATTTTCTTTTCAGGCGATTCGGCCCGCTGCATCTCTTCGTGTGCCTCGGGTGTCAAGGTGAGAAGCGCCGTATAGACGGCATCGAGGCTGAGCCGTGCTTCTTTTTCACTGCTTGCAGCCTTCGGGTCAACACCGGCGAGAGAGAGCTGGCGGCTGCTTTCAAAGATACGGTTCAGATATGCGGTACGGAGGGAAACAACAAGGTCGGGACTCACCGGTTCAGGCACAGGGGCTTCCCTGTGTTCTTCACGCTTCCTTTTTTAAAAAACCCTTCACCTTTCAGCTTGTCCAACTGTGCGTTGAATTTGAATTTCAGATCTTCGATATTTTTATACGAGGTATAAAAATGCCCCAGTTTGCCAAGTTTTTCTTGAAATCGCCAGAGGCTCATCAAGTCTTCTTTGTTGGCGCTGCCGGTGGTAATTTCGGCATCTTTGAAGTAGGTGTATATCAACGGTTTGTTCGTGGCCTTAAATTGTCCGAATGCGGTTTCAAACTCTTCTTCGGTGTATTTTCCCACCTTCGTACAGAACAACATGACAAAGATATCGCATTGCGTGATCGCCTTGTTGTACTCGTCCTGCAGCCGGGTTTGCGAAAGCGCATCGAGAAAGTCTTCCCAAATTACCAGTTTGAGAAATACCTCATCCCTGAACCAATCGTTGTTTTTGCGGTTGATGAAAATTTCGAATTCTTTGCGGTCGTCGATAAGTTCAGACGACGATGCCAGAAATATTTTTTTCAGTTCCATGTCGCCCATGAAAAGATTTACCTATTTTATCGCCATTGCGCGGGCTTTAGGCCGAAGCAGTCGTTGGCTGAGTTTACGAAGAAGTCTCAAGAGCGGATTGCTTTGCTGTCGCTCGCAATGACAAATTCATGTCACCTCATTACCTGCGTTTCCTATATGTTGCTGAATTATTACAAGATATTATAGTTTTCTATCTTTTCATAGAGCACCTTTCGGCTGATTCCCAGCAATTCAGCCGCTTTGGACTTATTACCTTCTGCAGATTTTAGCGCATCCATGATCATCTCGATCTCTAACTGTTTTTGGGCCTCATAAAGGGTTCCAGTGGATTTATATTTTTGCATCCGTACATCAGATTTATTACGGACCTCTTGTGGCAGCATCTCTACCTCAACCATACTATCATGCGGAGCAAGGGTAACGATCCTCTCGATAACGTTTCTCAATTCCCGCACATTGCCAGGCCATGAATAATTTGAAAGAAATGTCAACGCTTCGGGAGTAAACCCCTTGATCCGCTTGCCAACGTCAGCGCAACTCAACGACAGAAAATGTTCCGCAAGGAGGGCAATGTCCTCCATGCGTTCGCGCAATGGCGGAATATGGATGGGCACCACGTTTAACCGGTAAAAGAGGTCTTCCCTGAATTCTCCTTTTCCAATGGCGGCCTTCAAATCTTTATTGGTTGCGGCAAGGATGCGGACATCGATCTTTATTACTTTGGTTCCGCCTACCCGCTGTAGTTCCTTTTCCTGCAACACACGCAGAAGTTTTGCCTGAGTCTGGGCATGCATTTCTCCAATCTCGTCAAGAAATACAGTCCCTTTGTCCGCCACCCCGAAGAGTCCTTGCTTGGTCTCTACCGCCCCGGTAAACGCCCCTTTTTCATGTCCAAAGAGTTCGCTCTCGAGTAAATCCCTTGGAATCGCAGCACAGTTTAAGACCACAAATGGTTGACCTGACCTTGCGCCATTGTAATGGATCGCCTTCGCTATTAATTCCTTTCCCGTGCCGCTTTCGCCTGTGATGAGGATGCTATAGGGGGAGTCACAGACCTTTTTCACTAATTCCAATGTCTCTTTGATCTTTAAACTCGCACCAACAATATCATTAAAAGAAGATCGAACCCTTTGCTGTTTTTTAAGGTTTTTATTCTCATATTCAATGCGTTCTTTTGCCTTCCTGAGGCCATCGAGAAGTTCAGCATTATAAATTAATAATGCGACCTGAGACGCAATGCCGGTAAAAAGACCAAGGTCTGCCTTAGTAAATTCGTATTTCTTGCTCTTGCTTTCTATTTGTAAGATACCCAAAGTCCTTTGAGGACATATAAGTGGGGCGCAGAGGATGGAATTTGCACCAATTAATTTTATGCTCATACTGACCCTGGAATCCATGTGTGTATCCATAATGAGTAACGACCTTCGTTCCCCGATGGCCCGATGAGCAAGCGTCTGGCTCAGGAGGCTCTCTTCCTCTGACAGGGCAGGGTCCCTTGTCTGGATCGTTCGAATTGTCAGTTTGGTTTCCCCAGGCTCTTGCAAGGCGACAAAACACCGCCCCGCATGGGGAAACACGGTAAAGATAATTTGTATAATCTCTTTGAGCAACGCATCAATATCAAAAATATTATCGATAGCCTTCGTTATATCCTGAAAAATTTTTAAGCTTTTTTGTAATTGCTCAAATTCTTCTTTGCCGGCGGTATCATGGCAAATTTTTCCATCAATAGTTCCAACCGGCAACGGCTCTTTTGTAGCTACAATAACCTGCGTGTATTCGCTGGATGGGTATTCTGTGAGACAGGGCTGTGCGGGCCCGGTATCTTTGAAAACCAGGATATGTGGCCCGATACAGACATTGATGCCACAAGGCATGTGTTGAGGAGAAGTTATGCGTTCACCATTCAGAAAAACCCCATTACGACTGTTCAGATCCTCAATAAGATACCCCCCATCCGACTTGCTGACTTTTGCGTGATGCCGGGAAACCATAAGGTCGTCGAGTAGAATATCGGCGGTGGATGCCCTACCAATAATGGTGACATCTTTTAAGGAGTAGCTTTTTTCCTGCCCTGGTGTGGTGATATCGATTAATTCAGCCATAGAAAAATGAAAGGACAGATTTCGAGGTTACTTACTAAAGCGTCAGCAGTCGCATGATGTCGTTTCGCGTAGCGTAAATGACCAGGGTAATAATAAGACCAAAGCCTATATATTGAGCTATCGAGAGCGTCCTTTGGCTTACCGGTGAGCCCTTGATTCGTTCAATGGCCAGGAACAACAGATGACCTCCATCCAGCACCGGAATAGGTAAGATATTTAAAAGTGCAAGCTGGAGGCTCAGAATGCCCAGAAAATAGACCAGTTTACCAATACCTACCTTTGCTGATTCGTAAGACGCCTGAGCGATAAGGATAAATCCCCCAACATTCTTTGTCGAAAGTCTTTGAGAAAAAAATCCTTTTATCGTGAGATACAATCTCTGCACATTGACAATAGCCTTTTTTGTGCCCATAACACACGAACCAAGCAAACCGTATTGCTTTATTACCGTTTTTTCCCTAAACTTTACCCCAATACTCCCTACGGCACTTTTTTCGTCCTTTTGAGGTTCGATAGTAGACACAAAACGCTCATTACCGTGCATCCACTCAATCACCATAGGCTTCCCCTGACTCACCATTACCATCTGCAGGAGGGTACCCCAGTCTTTTATCTCCTTCTCATCAAGCGATATAATCTTATCACCGGGTTTTAATCCAACCTTTTCCGCCGGAAATCCCTCAACCAGAGAATCGATCTTCAGTCCATAAAAAGGCGTGATCCCGTCGAGAAATCCTTCCTTCGTCTTTTCGTCACCAAGCGGCACAGAAATCAGGGTTACCTTATTATTCCTTTTAACCGTAAAGATGCATGTTTCTTCTTCAGAATCAATAACCAGTTTTCTGACATCAGTAAAGCCCGTTACAGGTTTTGAATTCACTTCAACAATTTCATCTCCCTTCATGAAACCCGCCATGCTAGCGAGGCTATTAGTTTTCACACCATCTAATATTGCAGTTGCACAGGAGAGACCAAGCATCCATCTGGTGGACTTAGAAGGGACTACCTTTAGCTCTACCTCTTTATCATCCCGCAGCACGGTAAGTGAAATCTCTTTTCCCGGATTCATACCCTCAACTTCCCTGAATTCCTCCTCTGTGGAAATCCGTTTGCCATTTACGGCAACCACGACGTCCTTGACACAGACACCTGCATCTCTGGCAGGAGATTCGTTTTTTTCAAAGGCAAATATCTTGTCAACTTCCAGGCTGGTGGCCGGCATTATTCCTATGCGCTGGATGCCGTGCTCAGCATCATACTTAGGCGTAACGGTTACATCAAAAATCTTACCCTCTCGTTCAACTTTAAGATTTACACCGTCAGATGGATTGCTCAGGGCAACAATCGTAAATAGGTCTTCGAAATCGGGATCTTTGCTCCCATCCAACTCAACGATCTGGTCCCCGCGCTGAATTCCTGCCTCCCAAGCTGGCCAACCGGGCATAACCTGGCCAATTTCGGCGGTAATAAAAGGCACGCCGATGCGGAAGGCAACAATAAAGGCGATAAAGGCCAGGACCGCATTCAATGCCACGCCAGCCACGAGTACCGAGGCACGCTGCCCGGCACTCTTGGATGAAAATTCCCAGGGTGAACCAGTCTTTTCTTCTTCCGGACTTTCACCGGCCAGTTTGACATAACCACCCAGTGGAAACAGGGAAAGCCGGTACTCAGTTTCCCCCCATCGCTTTTTAAATATTGCAGGACCAAAACCCAATGAAAAGGCAAACACCCGAACGCCTATCTTTTTGGCCATAAGAAAGTGACCGAGCTCATGGATAAAGATAAGCAAGCCGATACCAACGATTACAAGAATGACATTGGTTGACACATTTACGTAAGGCATTTTTTTATCTCCTGTCTTGCCCAGGCGTCTGCCGCAAGGATATCCTCCAGGCAAGGATTTTTAATAAAGTGGTGATTGTTTATCACCTTTTCCACATACAATGCAATCTCAGTAAACCGAATCTGACCATTCAAGAAAGCCTGCACGGCTACCTCATTGGCGGCATTCAGTGTTGCCCCCATGGTACCGCCTTCTTTTGCAGCCTGATAACCGAGCCGCAAGGCCGGGAATTTTTCCGTATCGGGCTTCTTGAATGTAAGACTTCCTATATTTGACAAATCCAATGGCCGAACACTGAGCGGGCTTCTTTCCGGATACGTTAAGGCATACTGGATTGGCACCTTCATGTCCGGCATCCCCATCTGAGCAATAACCGATCCATCACAAAATTCCACCATAGAATGGATGATCGATTGAGGGTGTATCACCACGTCGATTTGTTCCACCTTCAGATCAAACAGCCATTTAGCCTCGATAATTTCCAGCGCTTTATTCATCAGGGTGGCAGAATCTATGGTAATTTTTTGTCCCATCTGCCACGTAGGGTGCTTGAGGGCCTGAGCAGGAGTTACATCAGAAAGTTTGTCCATGGGGTAGTCATAAAATGGCCCACCCGACGCTGTAATAATAACCCGCTTAACTTCGCATGGCTTGCCGGAATGAAGTGACTGAAATATCGCGCTGTGTTCACTGTCTACAGGCAATATCTGATCTTTTTTGGCGAGCGACATCACGATATGACCGGCCATAACCAGAGATTCCTTATTGGCCAGGGCAAGGGTCTTTCCCTGCTCTATTGTCGCAATAGCAGCTGGCAAACCGACAGCGCCCACTACGGCTGAAACCACAACATCAACTTCGCGCTGTAAAACAATTTCTTTAAGGCAATTATTACCCGTTAATATTTTTATTTGATTATTCTGAAAGTGACATTTTAACTTTTCAACGTATTGACAATCACTTAAGACAACGTATGAAGGTTTGAATTCTTCTATCTGCTCGGCCAGCAACTCCCACCGCGAGTTCGAAGACAGGCCTACTACCCGTACTTTATCCTTTAAATTTCGGGCAACTTCTAAAGTGTTTTTACCAATGGAGCCTGTAGAGCCAAGGACAACAATATTTTTCATGGTTATGCCATGTGGGCAATTTCTTCCAAAAGTTCATCTACCATGCGGTCTTCCGGTATCTTCCGCACCTTCTCACCCTTCTTGAAAAGGAATCCAAACCCCTTGCCGCCTGCAATACCAATATCAACCTCTCGTGCCTCCCCTGGACCATTTACCACACACCCCATAATAGCAATTTGCAAATGTTTTTTATCGCCCGGCAAACGTTGTCTAACCTGTTCTACAATATTCACCAAATCTATTTCACACCGTCCACACGTGGGGCAAGAAATGAGTTCGGCTCCCTGGCGCTTGTGAAAGCCCAATGCCTCAAGGATATCATATCCAGCCTTGACCTCCAATTCAGATGCGCCTGTGTAAGAAACCCGCAGGGTATCGCCGATACCTTCGGAGAGCAAGCCCCCAATGCCGATAGCAGACTTAATCGTCGCCAAACTAGGCGGTCCCGCTGCTGTAACGCCTAAATGCAGTGGATAATCACATTGGACCGCTATCGACCTGTAGGCATCCAGGGTTGAAGGGACGTCGGACGCCTTAAGCGATAACACGATATCTTTAAATCCCAGTGATTCAAAGTGTTCGCAATATTTTAGGACGGTTTTTACCATCAGCGTGGTTAATTTTTCATGTCCGTCTTCTTCGCCGCGCACGGAACCGGAATTAACCCCGATACGAATAGGAATACCCTTCTTTTTTGCTGCAAGCACTACATCTTCCAGCTTTTTCCTATCCTTCATGTTTCCCGGGTTGATTCGTATTTTATCAACCCCTTGTTCTATAGCCTCCAGGGCAAGATGGTGTCCAAAATGTATGTCGGCAACAACTTAATAGCGCCAAGACACCTGGCTGTGACAATTGTAGGCACCGCCACGCGCACAATATGACACCCAATCGCCTCCAGTTCTTTAATTTGCTGAACTGTAGCATCGATATCCTCGGTATGGGTCTTGGTCATGGTCTGCACGGAAATGGGATTGTCACCCCCCATTAATACACCACCAACATTGACCACCCGTGCCTTACGCCGTTGAATCATAATATCTCGTAACTGGGCAAACAAAACAAGAAAATATGGACATCAAGATTAATAATTATATGGGTATTTTCCTGATTTTGTCAAATGGTAAATTCAGGGAAGAATCCAACTCCTTACACTTATCCTGTAATCAAGGAATAGATTCCTACCAATTTAGCTCAAAAAAAATTCCAGCGAGATCTTACCATCCCGCTGGAATTATTATAAAAGACATACTATCTGCTTATCGCAAGGTTTAAATAGTTAATCCATAAATTATCTTCTTCTCTTCAAGTCAAAATTAACCGTTGTGGCCTTACCAGCCTCGACTGTAACCTCCTGAGATAATTCCTTGAGTTTTTCATGCCATGTCTTTACTACATATTTCCCCGGAGGTACACCTTCAATGGTATAGTTCCCGTCTTTATCAGTCATTGCAAAATAAGGATTTTCAAATGATACAACATAACCAGCCATCTCGGCATGGACATTACAGAGAAGAGGCGTCTCGCCTGCAACATCAAAAGTCACCTCTTTTACAACACCGGTGGGATACGTACCCAGGTTAAATTGCAAGGCAGCTGTAGGTGGTGAAAATACGTTATGCCGTACGGCATCACTGTTGGGAAAATCCACGACAGTTCCCTTCTGCAAAGCTACAACGCGGGGCACATACGTCAGGTTAAGCTGGTCAACAATCGCATGCTCAGAGGACGGAGGAAATTTATTATCTCCGACCTTTTCAATAAACACAACAGCATCGGCATTATTCCTCATCTTTTGGCACGTTACAACTCCGGTAATAGAACCTGCATTCTCTACCTTTGGTATATTTTTGACAACTCTCTTTAACTTTACCATTGCATCTTCCAGCTTCTTTTGTGCTTCTGCAGCTTCTTCAGCCGTCAGCGCCTTCTCCTCCTCAGCTTGGGCCCATACGAACGAATTGCAAGAAAATGCCATACTAGAAACTGCAAGGATACCAGAAATCAAATATTTTTTCATAAATCCTTTTTCCCTCCATCTTCCATGTTATTTAGAAAAATCTAAAAATTAAGTGAGCTAACAAACACAATTACAGCTATTTGTTAGCTCACTTTTACATTATCACGAGTTACCTTACGCCTTTTCCACCTTTATCAACTCACCGCTAAGGTACTTCTTCATGAAGTCATTTTCGTTTCCGGTTGTATAACCCGTTTTCGCAGGATCCCACAATCCTTTTCCACCAATACCACCATCCTCCGCTTTGGTAATCTTCACCAAAGTCTCCTTTGGAACGGTATTGATACCATGGTTATCAGCCTCAAAACCGAAGACAAACTTCATACCAATCTTGGCTTTATGGAACAGGCTATCCAGCTGGTGCATTGGCATAGACCAGTCCCTGGTGATACTCTGCTGAGAGCCGTAACGGAAGCTGGCCTGGTAACCGGTACCAGCGGACAACGCCCTGCCGTCAGGCCTGGTCTCGTGGGCCTTCACAGACCTTTCCGTCGCAATGAAAGTCGAATGTTTC
>JABWAQ010000148.1 GCA_013360945.1 Candidatus Brocadia sp. | reverse complement strand
ATAAAAAATTATACCGTATCATCAGAAACGTTTAAATTGTTAAATCGACAATGAACACTTATGGGTTTTGTTTATCTTTTCCGACTTGTTCGGGTTAGGCTTTTAAAGCTTGTATTATAGCGTACCAAACAACCCTCTGAATTCCCCTTTTCGTTCGACTGAGATCACGACGAAGTCCAAGGGGACTTGGGGAAATCCCCCTTATTATAAAATGCTTGCATTTTACAGAGTTTCGCATAAAATCAGTTTAGTTTTTATTATGTTTTAGCCAGGGAGAAAATGAATACGTGAGATGTCAGATACAAAGTGATCTAAGAATCCGCAATGAAAATTCACGAAATTAAAACCCGCGTCCGTTACCAGGAAACCGACCAGATGGGTATCGTTTATTACGGAAATTTCTTTACGTATTTTGAGATGGGTCGTACAGAATATTTGAGGAGCCTTGGATTGCCGTATTTGGAATTAGAGAGAGAGCATATCTACTTTCCCGTTACCGAAACCCACTGCCGGTTCCGTTCTCCTGCGCATTACGATGATGTTCTCGTTGTCCAGACCTGGGTCTCTGAGCTGAAACATGCCTCGGTAGAGTTTAGCCACAAGGTAATCCGTGAAGGTAGTAATACACTCATTGCGGAGGGTTTTTCAAAACTCGCCTGTCTCAATGCCGGCCGCAAACCTGCCTCTATGCCGGAAAAACTCAAAAAACTTTTGGAATAGAAAATAATGAATATACTCTTGATATACCCGGAATTTCCGGATACCTTTTGGAGTTTTAAACACGCGCTTAAATTCATCCGCAAAAAAGCCTCTTTCCCGCCACTGGGACTCCTGACAGTTGCTGCAATGCTGCCGTCTGAATGGTCAAAGCGCCTGGTCGACGTCAATGTGACAAAGCTCACGGAAGAAGATCTGGCATGGGCAGACTATGTGTTTATCAGCAGTATGGTTGTGCAAAGAACTTCGGTTCAGCAGATCATCAAGCGTTGCAATGAGGCCGGTGTCAAAGTGGTTGCCGGAGGGCCTTTATTCACAAACGAGCATGAACAATTTAAGAATGTCGATCATTTCATACTCAATGAAGCAGAGCTGACCCTGCCGCCTTTTTTAGAAGACCTGAAGAATAACTGCGCCAGGCGCGTCTACAGCACATCGAATTTTGCCGATATTCAAAAAACGCCGGTGCCTCTTTGGGAGTTAGCCGATCTGAGTCAGTATGCCTCGATGAGCATACAGTACTCCCGTGGTTGTCCGTACCACTGCGAGTTCTGTAACGTGACGTCATTGTTTGGACGAAGTCCGCGAAACAAAACTGCCGAACAAATTATTGCCGAGTTGAACAGTTTTTATCGTATGGGATGGCGTGGATCCGTATTCTTCGTGGATGATAATCTCATCGGGAACAAAAAAGTCCTCAGGAACGAATTGCTCCCTGCTTTAATCAAATGGCAAAAGGAACATGTGCCGATACCGTTTAACACGGAAGTCTCCATCAATCTGGCCGATGATGAACCCCTGATGAGCATGATGTCCGAAGCCGGCTTCCATGCGGTTTTCGTAGGGATTGAGACGCCGGATACGGATAGTCTTGCAGAATGTAACAAAAAACAGAACAAAAACCGTAACCTCGTTGATGACGTGCGGCGTATTCAGCGTGCTGGATTGCAAGTACAGGCAGGCTTTATCGTGGGCTTTGACAATGATACCCCATCCATCTTTCAGCGACAAATTGATTTTATCCAGAAAAGCGGGATTGTGTCAGCAATGATTGGCCTGCTCCAGGCCCCCGCGGGGACAAAACTCTACGAACGGCTTAAGCGGGAGGGGCGGTTGCTTGGACAGATGTCAGGGGATAATGGAGACGGTACAACAAACATTATCCCGACCATGGACATTGATACCTTCCAGGAAGGATATAAAAATATATTGAGGCACATCTATGCTCCAGAAAACTATTATCAGCGCATAAAGACCTTCTTTCGGGAATACAAAGCGCCAAAGATTAAAGAGCAATTTACCTTCAGTCATATCATGGCATTTTTCCGTGCCACCTATCACCTCGGCATCCTGAGCAAAGAACGAGTCCAATTTTGGAAACTCTTGTTATGGACGTACTTTCACCGTCGTGAATTATTGCCGTTGTCCATTACCCTTGCAATCTTCGGTTACCATTACCGCAAAGTCAGTAAATTGCACGTCCTCTAATTTCAAAATAATTGAAAGGAGTTTTATGGAACAGTTCATTAGCAGAACGGAAAAAATAAAAGATGGCAGCGTTATTCTGGAAGAAGGTAGTTGGGCCTATTACGCTTACGTCTTAAAATCCGGCAGGGCCAAGGTCTGGAAAAACATCAATAACAAACCAGTGCCTGTTGGCACATTAAAAGAAGGAGACATTTTTGGGGAAATGAGTTTTTTTGGTATGGCGAAAAGAACTGCATCTGTGACGGCAGACGGCGATGTAATCGTAGGGATGATCACGAAGGACACCTTTATGGAAGCCGTTAATAAACTTCCCAAAGAAGCACATGTCAAACTCGACAAAATGACTCAAGACCTCTTATACCTCAACGATGCTTATAACCGTTTGACGAATTGTTTACGCGAGATATTGGATATCAAAGGGCGGATGGCTGATCCCAGGCTTTTTGAGAAAGAGGTTGAAAATATGCCGGATCTTTTGCGCGAAGTAGTAGGGCGGGCGAGTAAACGTTTTATTTCAGCTATAGACGGAAGTATAAAACTAATGGCGCAACTGGAAGATGCCTCCAGGACTATCGGTTCATTATCTACGGCGCTGATTCAAAAATGCGAATGAACATACCTGAAGCAAAACCGGCTGTCTGAGAAATCCAATAAAACACTCGTTCTTTGAGGTTCTGTTTGTTTTCCTCTGCCATAGACTGAGAATAGACATAAATCCAAAAACAGGAAAAGGGAATGGAATACAATACTATTAAATTTTCAACTGAAAAGGAGAAGCGGATAGTTTTGTTCTGTGACCTCAGGAATTCAACAGATATATTGATGGATTTTGAACAGGGCATCTATCGTGACACAGAAAGTTCAGGGATAAAAGCCTTTACCTATGCAGAATTTATTATGGACGTCCATGAAACGTCCTATAAAGAACTCTATTTGGGGCATGAAAACACCTATGCGGAAATATATGGTGATGGTGTGATGGGAATATTTCCGGAAGATAATACAAAGTACATTTTAGAAAACATTTACAGTCTGACAAAACGCATGCGCACGTATAATGATTCCCAGGGCGTGGGTATCTTTAAACCCAGAATCGATATCGGTTTCGGCATCACGGTAGGAGAGGTTTCGTTTATTTATTACCCACTGGACAAACACCATCATCCGGTAGGACGATCTGTCCATGAGGCCGCCAGAATTGAAGGGCTATCGAGATTGTATGATGCCAGGGTTTTGGTTTCCGACCGTTTTTTTAGATTTGCTGAAGGGTACATTTCTACTGACCAGAGATTCTCTTACCGCTTCATTGACCGGATTATACTCAAGGGCTTCAGGGAACCCATTACCCTATTTGAACTTCTCATTGACAACGATCCCAGATTTGAGATTAAAAAGAACTCTATAAAAGAATATTCGGAGGCATATTCGAGGTATTGCAGGAGAGAATGGGGAACAGCAAAGGAACTCTTTCAGAAAATCTCCCGGGAATATGGATTGGGGATAGGAGCGGTTATGGCAAAAAGATGCGATTTCCTTGCAATGAGTCTCTCCAATGTGGATTGGAATGGAATATGGAGTATGAAAGATAAATAGTAAGGAAATTCCTAGCGCGGCTTTGCCGCAACCAAAACACATGGTCAAAGAAACAACCCCCTAAGTCCCCCTTTACTAAGGGGGAGTTCTGATGTCCTCATAAGGGGGGATTTCGGAGTTCCCCCTTAGAAAAGGGGGTGAAGGGGGTTGTGAAAAACTTGCAAAAAAAGAAGGATTTCACACAGTAATACTATAACGCAGCGCATCCGCATCTGTTTTTTTACTTGACAGTAAACATCATTCATGTCTATTAATAGTATACTCCGATAAAGGTAAACCCTGAGTGATCAGGGGGCGCAAAGTAAAGGGTCTTAAACTTACAGGGAAGTAGGGATAGAAAAGATAGCCTTACTGCCGAAGATGAATTTCATGAACGTCTTTGCAGTAAGGCTTTTTTTTTGAAGGAGTCTATCCATGCGTTTCATATTTTTCACGGCAAGTATCGCATTCGTTGTCTTTGTGTCCCTCCTCTCTTCTTGTCCAACTGTGAAAGGGCAGGAAATCTCCGGTTCAGATCAGATTATCTACGAATTCAGTGAAAGAGCTCTCCAGGATATAAATCATCAGTACGACGCAGATTTGTTAAGAGAATGCATGGGTTTTTATCTGGATAACCAGCAACTTGATAATCCACAGGGCAGCTATAACAAGGCGATTCGCCTTGGTTATCAAATCGTCAGTATTGATCATAAGGACATTGATACGTATACGACGGTGGCCTGGCTTTTATGGTCTAAATGGGTATGTTGGACTAGAAAGCCGAATCGAATGCCTGATGGTGAGGGAAAAGCTGATGAAGCTGTTAAACTCCTGAGTTGGGGAAAACAGTGGAATCAGAAATCTGCGCGTTTTTATAAAGAATCAGCCGATACGATATGGCCGTTAGCGAAGTATTATCGGGCTGACCTTTATGATTTTGTGATCGAAAACTATCAAAAAGCAGATCTTCTGGCGTTAGCAAACGATCTTTTCAAGGTCAGGGTACGTTTGAATCTTGGTCATATCTATCGCCAAACCGGGAAGAAGGAAACTGCCGTGTATTGGTATCAAAGGGTTCTTGAAATAGCTCCTGACAATGAGGTGGCTGGCCGTTATCTTGCTTATTTGAAAAATGAATCTGGCAGGAAAAAAATCCAGTAGGATAATTGGACTATGGTGACAGGTCTTAATTTCTGATTATGGACAACGAAATGAGTAATTTACGAAAAGAAAAAAAAGGTATTCAGTGACTAAAAACAAATGTTATCTTGTAATCATGGTAATCCTTGTGTAAAACCTTGTGTTCTTTGCGGTTGATTTTTTTCGGTTGCGGCTGTGCCGTGTTATGGATAATACAGTTATCCGGATTTTTGTTTTTTTGTTCCCAGGAAACTTGTTTCTCTTAAAGAATCATCCCATACATCACGCTTAAGTGCGTCAAGAGTGGTTTTGATGGCGATTTTTTTATCCTCATTGCTTCCTCTCAGGATGGACATAAGCTTATTGATATATTTTTGCTCTTCTGGTGTGTGCACTTTTTATCAATCTCCTTTTCACAAGCGAATAAATATCTTTTATCGGGTCATCGACAGACCTTGTAATCTTCCCCGTGGCAGAAAAAATGGATATTTGCTTCAAACAAAAGATTTGTTATAAATACGATCAGCGCTTTTAAGTCTTGCACGAAGTATAAGTTATTTAAAAAGATATTTCAATATGATTTTAGCTAAAGGATTGACGTGTTGAATATTCCAAAGGAAGTCAAGTGCATCCGAAGGCATGTGTAAAAAATTTCAAATGCATGCCATACCTTTCGGGCAATACTTAAGCTTTTCGGAAAACTCAATTAATGCCTTCCGGGAGTTGTTTACATATATCTACTTTTGGGTGTA
>JABWAQ010000051.1 GCA_013360945.1 Candidatus Brocadia sp. | reverse complement strand
CGAACGGCATAACTGGGTATATCGTATAAAATTGTAGCGGCAAGGCGTGCCTTGCCATATGGAGTAGGGTGGGCATCGTCCACCAAAAAATAGGCAACGCGAACGAGATGTTTGGTGGGCGATGCCCACCCTACCAGATTTACAAAAAATCGGGAATGCACCCTAGCAAGGAGGGGACTTCTTCATGAACTCAGTCGTTCGCTTGTCGAAGGATCAGATGAATGCTCTATCGAACAAGAGAGGGGACTTTTAGCTCCTCTCTAAAAAGAGGTTTTTTTTAAAAGAGAATATTATGTTAACCGTTAAGATTGGACACTATCACCCATCCCTTGAAGACTCATTCGTAGAAACAATAGAAGCATTAAAAAGGGATGATCCCATGGCGCCCCTTGCCGTTGTAGCGCCCACAAACTGGATGCTCAATCGACTCCAGGAACGCCTGGTGCAGGAACAAAACGCCTCTCCCTGTTCAAAACATACAGGGGCAAGTTTTATGAATATCTCCTTTATGAACTTTTACGTTTTAGCAAAGGAGATATGCAGACGGTCTGGGATAGATGTAGGCCGGATTATCCAACAGTCGGTTATCTATGAAAGCATCATTGCAGGATTATTAAAACAACATTCACCGCAAGAGCCCCTGTTTAAAAATGTACAATCCCTGCCCGCCCTAGCCAGGGCGCTATTTCAGGTCATCCAGGACATTGCTGATGCAAATGTCCATGTCGATGATTTAAAAGCGGCAGTTCGGGAAGGATTTGTTGAGGGCATGGAAATACAGAAACTCTATGGGGTCATTCATCTCTATGATATGTTCAAGGAGAAATTAAAAAGCTTGAATATCTCTCACTATTCGGATGTCTATCGTACAGCCGCTGCATGCGTACCAGATTCTGAATTTCTTAGAGGTTTTCAGCATATTCTGGCGTATGGCTTCTATGACCTTACCGGAGTCGAACAGGATTTTTTCAGAGAAATATTCAGGACTTGTCCAACCACACTCTTTCTGCCGTATCAAAAAAAACATCCTGCCTTCGCTTACGTAAAGCCCTTCTTTGAATCATTTGTGCTGGGACTGGCACGCGATGTAGAGGAACTGTCTACAGTTGGTAATACTGGATTCTCATGCCTCATGGATTCAAAACTTAAAGATACCTCTGTTTCTGACAGCGAGTCGCTGGTTGCAGGGCATGAGTTAAGCACACAACTAACAACTTACAACTCACAACCCGCAACTCACAACCAGAAACCTGTTATTATCAATGCCTCCGGCAAACATGACGAGGTCTGGACGGTTGCCAAGGAGATACTCAAATTAGGAGATGAAGGTTATGGCATGGAAGATATCGGCATCGTTGCAAGGTCACTTGAACCTTACACAGATGCCATCAAAAAAATATTTCAGGAGAATTGTATCCCATTTATAACCAGCGCCCATGAACCCCTTGAAAAATACCCGTTGATAAAAGTCATCAAACAAATACTCCTGCTGAAACGGGACGATTTTTATCGGCCTACGGTCATTGAACTACTCGGCTCGCCTTACTTCAAGATACCTTTGCCTGCACAGAATGAGGTTACTCCGCGTCCAGACCTCTGGGACATCCTGAGCAGAAGGCTGGGCATTCGCGATGATATCGGATGCTGGCTCTCAAGGCTTGAGCAAGCAAAGGTTGTGTCGCCTGAATTATCTGGTCTGGATAATGAAAAATCCATATCAAAAGGAGGCGCAAACACCGACGAAAACACCGTCCCTCACTCCCCCTCCTGTGAAGGGGGGGCAAGGGGGAGTAAAAATATGTTTCCGGATGGTGAAGAGACAGGAAGACGTATCCACATTCCCTCTGATCAGGTTGAACTCCTGGAAAATGTCCTGCGTGCCTTATCAAACGACCTGTCTTCCCTTCCTGAAAAGACATCATGGACAATTATGGTTCAAAAAATAACCTGTTTCCTCCGGAGCTATATCCATATTCCTTCAGAAGCCATGCATCCGGAAGACAAAGAAAGAGACCTCTCGATACTGGATAAAATCTGGGAATTGTTGCACACCTTATGCACCCTGGACTGTTTGGGTGAAGAGGTAACATTCGAACAGTTTATTGATACCTTTATAGATGCGTGCAGGCAGGAGTCATTACCGATAGGATCAGAGAATGGCTGGGGAGTGAAGGTGCTGGATGCCATGTCGGCCCGTGGCATCCCCTTCCGTGCCTTATTTATATTAGGTCTTAACGAAAAGGTATTTCCCCGTGCCATTTCTGAAGAACCATTCCTGAGAGACCATGTCCGCCGCAGGCTTTCTGAGGTGTTGGGAAATTTTATTCCCGAAAAGCTCCGGGGGTTTGACGAGGAACGCCTGCTCTTTAACTTCCTGTTAAACGCCGCCGGTGAACGACTCTATCTCCTCCATGAACGTTCAGATGAAGCAGGAAAGCCGAAGGCACAATCCCATTATCTCATGGATATCCTGCAAAACCTGAAAGGGGTATCTGTAGCAGGGGAGAATCCCGGGAAAAAGCCGGAACACGAAATTTACGTCCCGCGTGGTATTAAGGACAAACTCTGTAAACAAGAAATATCCTTGCTTACGCCGAAGGAGGTCGGTATCCGAATGGCCCTCGACCGCATAGACCCCACCCGCTTTATGAATGCCTTTGGAATCAACCGGGCTGCCTTTGACCGCTCACAATCGGCGCTGGGTTTTATTGAAAGTTATAATCCCCGGTTAACATCATACGATGGTTTTGTTGGTGACATGTCCGGATGGTGGAATGTGCAGGCATACCGTGGCCTTAGCCCTACTATGCTGGAAACATTTGGGACATGTCCGTTTAAGTTTTTTATGAGTAAAATCATGGAATTGGAGCCCCTGGAAGAGCCGGAGACGGCTGAGATGATCTCAGCCGTAGACCTTGGCACCCTTTATCACAACCTCCTGAGAGATTTTTATCTTACCTTGATAGAGAAGGAATATTTTTTGACAAAAACAAAAAAAATAGATCCTATAAAACTTTTGAAAGATATCACCCAAAAATATTTCACAGAGACAGAACAGCAGATACCGATTCCATATCCGATCATCTGGGAAATCGAAAAAGAGGAGATACTCGCCCTTCTCACGAGATTTGTAACGTGGGATCTCGAACAGATTGAAAAAACGGGCTATATTCCCACTTATTTGGAAAAGGCGATAAGACTTAGCCCACAAAACGACTTGCACAAACTCATCCCTGTGTCCCTTAAGCAGGCAGGGGATTCAAAGATAGCATTTAAAGGCAAGATTGATCGCATAGACACGAAAAAAGAGGAAGATGCGGTTAGCTTCCGTGTGGTCGATTATAAATCCGGGAAGTCTTTGAAGGAAAATATCGTGAGGTCCGCCATACGGGGTCAAAGGTTACAACTCCCTTTTTATATCATCATGGCGGAACATTTGCTGTCGGAAGCAATTAAAAAAGGCCAGGCACTCAAAGGTCAAGCCAGGCTTGACGAGGCATCCTTTGTTTATGTTGCAGAAAATATGGATGAAAAGGATGGGCAGATATCTCCGCAAAGGAAGACCATCGACAGGAACGACTGGATGGCGTGCAGGGAGCAATACTGGGAGACCATGCGGGAATTTCTGAAAATCATCCGCGAGGGTATCTTCCCTATTTCACCGGCAGAAGACCCGCAAAGATGCGAATGGTGTGAATTCGCCACCACATGCCGAAAAGGCCACCAACCGTTACGATTCAGACTGGAACAGGATGCCAGGTTGAAGAAATACCGGGAAATTATGAATCTGAATATCAGGAAAAAATCCGGTAAATCATGACGCATCTCCTAATCCCTGTAAAATAGACAAAATATCACAGCAAACCGTGTGCATATTACCAGATGGAATCGGAGAGCAAAGAGGCGTTCAGATAGGAAAGCCGGAAATAATATTCCGTTGAATGATAAGATAAGAGCAATTAAAACGAAATGAAAAACACAAAAACGGTTAAAGAACAGTTAGCAAAGCATGTAAAACCTAATGGAGCTGTATTTTCAATTTTATTTTCGTTAAGTGCAGCCCATTTACTAAATGATGCCTTGCAATCTGTGTTGCCGTCTATTTATCCGCTTCTCAAGACGGATTATAAGCTAAGCTTTACCCAAATAGGGCTAATAACTTTAACTTATCAGTTAACGGCTTCCATCCTTCAGCCATTGGTGGGTTACTTTACTGATAAGAAGCCGCAGCCCTATTCATTGGCGATAGGAATGTGTTTTACGTTAACGAGTCTGTCTTCTCTGGCCTATTCGAATAGTTTTGTTACCGTTTTGCTTTCCGGGGCGTTAATAGGTATCGGTTCTTCGGTGTTTCACCCCGAATCTTCCCGTGTAGCGCGTTATGCTTCAGGCGGACGTGCAGGCATGGCACAGTCCGTTTTCCAGGTGGGTGGCAATACAGGAACAGCCATTGGACCCCTTTTGGCAGCCGCTATTATAGTGCCTTTTGGGCAGCGTTATATTGTGTTTTTTTCCCTACTTGCTTTTATTGCCATAATTATTTTATGGAGAGTAGGAAATTGGTCAAAAAGACAGGACTTCCGGAAAAAGGGACTGACTAATCCTGATATGCACAATATCAGTCGTATATCAAAATATAAAATTGTGCTTGCCTTAGGGATATTAATGATATTGATGTTTTCCAAATTCTTTTATATGGCTTCAATGCAAAATTACCTTACTTTCTATATGATACACCATTTCGGGGTATCTATTCAAAGTTCACAGATATTCCTCTTTATATTTCTCTTTGCAGTGGCTGCCGGAACAATTATTGGAGGACCACTTGGCGATAGATACGGAAGAAAAAAGATAATTTGGATATCCATATTGGGCATAGCGCCTTTTACCTTGCTTTTACCCTATGCAAACTTTGTCTGGACGGCAATTTTAACAGCATTCATAGGTATGATATTGGCTTCTGCTTTTCCGGCTATTATCGTATATGGTCAGGAACTTATTCCCGAAAAATTGGGAATGGTATCGGGCTTGTTCTTTGGTTTTGCCTTTGGTATGGGCGCTGTCGGTTCTGCGGCATTGGGCGCATTGGCAGATAAAACAGGTATTGAATTTGTCTTTAAAATCTGCTCTTTCCTGCCCTTGCTAGGTTTGTTTGCGGGATTTTTACCAACTTTGGAACACTTTTCAAAAAAGAATAAAAAAAAGAGGAAAAAAAGAAAGGCTTAAAAGCCGTAGTTTTATTAACCTTATAACTATATTAAATGTTGTATTTTTATTACAATGTTGTATAATTAATACAACCAGAAAGGAGCGAGAAAAATATGGAAGAGAAAAAATTATTTGGTGAATTTTTCAAGGCACGTAGAATCGCTATTAAAAAAACTCTTAGGCAGTTTTGCATCGAAAATGGATTGGACCCTGGCAATATAAGTAAACTGGAACGTGGACTCTTACCGCCACCGCAAAGCAGGGAAAAGCTTGAGGAATATGCCGGCTATCTCAAAATTAAGAAAGGCTCAGATGATTGGTATACCTTTTTTGATTTGGCAGCCGCAAAAACAGGAAGAATTCCGGAAGATATTATGACGATAGAGAAAATAGAAGATAAACTTCCCATACTTTTTCGAACACTGCGAGGGCAAAAGGTATCAGATGAAAACCTTGAGAAATTAATCAAAATTCTGAGAGACGCCTAAACATGTCAAATGAGAATAATATAAAGGCGCCTATTTTTTCCTATGAAGAAATCCGTAATCACACAGACCACTTTTTAAAACAATACCATCCAAGCATGGAAATACCAATTCCCATTGAGGAGATTGCTGAATTTCAAATGGGTCTTAATATAGTCCCAATTCCAGGATTACTTCGAGCTTTTGATGTAGATGGTTTCACATCAAGTGACCTATTTAATATTTATGTAGATGAGTTTATTTATAGCGATCGTCCTGGCCGATATAGATTTACATTGGCACACGAAGTTGGCCATATAATTCTTCATAAAGAAATCTATTCAAAAGCAAGCTTCCGGAATATCAAAGAATGGAAAGAATTTGTTAACTCAATTTCTGAAAAAGATCATAGATGGCTAGAATATCAGGCATACTCATTTGGAGGTTTAATACTTGTACCTCGTGAACATCTTATAAGGCTTACTGAATTTTATGTTTACCGTATCCAAGATGAAGACATTTCGCTACGAGAAAATTGGGATTTTGCGTGGGATTTGATTGCCGCTCAATTAGCCAAGGATTTTGAGGTATCACCCGATGTCATTGAGAAGCGTTTGAGCAAAGATAAAGTTATGGATATGTACTGCTGAATAATCATAAGACACAATTTTAAGGGTAATTCATAAACACTTGAAATTTTTGAAAAAACATTTTTAAGAAATTGAGGGCGAACTATCCGTTATCGAGGAGAAAAACCGCTTCAATTTACAGAAAAAATCTGTACAAGACAATTCAAACACGCCAAGAAAAATCTACGGGTGGTACGAATTTTCTACCACATACCAAAAAGGTCACCAACCGCTTCGATTTCGACTGGAACAGGATGCAAGGCTGAAGAAATACCGGGGAATTATGAATCTGAATATCAGGAAAAAGGTAACTATTTAGCGTACTTTCACCCACAATCACGCAGACTTCTTTCTGAAATAATACCATCCGTGCATGGGAATACCCATTCCCATTGAGGAGATTGTTGAATTTCAAGTGGGTCATGATCTAGTCCACCCAATTAGCGAGAGCAAAAATGAGTGTATCGTGCTTTGAGGGCGTATTTCATGCAACTTTATTCGCCAATTTATCACTTGCTTTTAAAATTCTAATGTTACATAATGCCATTATTTATTGGGTTTTGAATTGAGAAGATACGTACCTACACTTTTGAATAGGCGGATGGTATGAAAAGACTTAATTTAAAGGTATCAACATGGGTTACAATTTCCACAATCGTGGTTTCTCTAATAGTCATTTCGTTAGGGTGTGCTAAAAATGATGAGAAGTCGATAAAAATAGGAGTAATTGCGCCATTAACTGGAGATGCGGCAATATATGGAATTGCCCTTAAGAAAGGATTAGATTTAGCAAAAGATAAGATTAATAGTGAAGGTGGCATACAGGGTAAAAGTATCTCTTTACGGTACGAAGATAGCCAGGCTGACTCAAAAACCGCTGTTTCTGCATTTAATAAACTTGTAAATATCGATAAGGTTTCTCTATTAATAGGAGATATGTTTTCAACCACAACTTTATCAATCGCACCATTAGCCCAAAAAAACAAAATTCTTCTCCTTTCACCCACGGCATCTTCTGAAGAAGTACCCAAAACAGGCGAGTTTATCTTTAGTATTTATCCATATGACGCATATGAGGGAAAATTTATTGCAAATTTTATTTTTTCTAATGCACACAAAAAGACAGCCGCTATAATTTGCGTTCAAGCAACTGCAATGATTTCAGCAAAAAATGCGTTTACAAAAACATTTAACAAATTAGGAGGAAAAGTATTAATTGAAGATAATTATCCACCTAAAACAGATGACTTTCGTTCCATCTTGGCTAAAGTTAAGAACGCAAACCCCGAAGTAATTTATATCCCAGGGTATCTTGAAGAAATAGTAAAAATATTAAAACAAGCAAAAGAGCTGGATATTAAGAGCCAATTTATAACAATATCAACTGCATATGATGAAAAATTGTTTTCCTTAGCTGGTAATACTGCGGAGGGGCTTATTTTTTCCGCACCATTTTTTGATAAGACCTCAAATAATCCTCAAATAATTAACTTTAAAGAATCGTTCGAGAGGAAATATGAAGAGACTCCAAACGTTTGGGCTGCATATGGCTATGATGCTTTGAATATTATCAGTAGAGCCTACAACAATTCCTTAACCAATAATACTTCATTGAATATTGAATTAAGTAAGATTAGAAATTATTTAGGAGTAACTGGCAAAACAACATTTCTTAAAAATAGAATGGTAAAAAAACAGCTTAGAATAATGATAGCACACGATAATAATTTTATTGGCTATCGCTAAAATATGAATAGAAAAATCCATTTTGAGCGAATGAGAGAAACAGGCCGGGTAATTATTCCTCTAATAAAAGATGCATACTCAAAAATTGGTTCTCAACACCAGTACTTATTAAATTCATTAAATTTCATCGTTAATAAAAGGACTAATGATAATCAATGCTTGTTGAGACCATATTTGGTTAGACTTGGATTTGAATTGGCAGGAGGAAATAATTGGATTGATATTGCTCCTGCTTGCGCTGCTGTAGAAATATTT
Source organism: Candidatus Brocadia sp. (assembly GCA_013360945.1). Classification (GTDB taxonomy): domain Bacteria; phylum Planctomycetota; class Brocadiia; order Brocadiales; family Brocadiaceae; genus Brocadia. The sequence goes on along the minus strand of JABWAQ010000051.1, from coordinate 17,514 downwards.
AATATTTCAACATATCAAGCTAATATTGTATTTGATAATAAAAATGGTATTTGTTCTGATGAAGTGCAAAAAAACAATCAATTTATTTCTTCAATGATTTCTCGCGAACTAGCTATTGATACTATTTGGAAATTGAGAAAATGCTACGCCGGGAAAATTATTTCACAGATCATAGACGGATTTCACATGACAAATCGTGATATATATATTGGACAGTTTTATGATTTGAATGTGCTTACTGTTAATAATCTGAATTTATTTATGCCAGAAGATGAATACTTATCTTTGTATCTTCAAAGATGTGAGAGTCTCAGCGGAAATTTTATTAGTTTATGCTTTGAAATAGGATGTCTATTAGGTAGATGTGACGATTATCAAATAACTGTTTTAAAAGAAATAGGAATAATTTTAGGTATAGCTGGACAGATAGTTAATGACCTTTCTGATTTTATACCTACCAGTAATTTTACTGAAGTATATAAATCATATCATAGTGATTTAAAAATGGGGAAAATTACTTATCCATTTTTTTGTTTATTAAAGGAGAGTTCAAATGAACAAAAACTCAAATTATTAAACATACTGAATCAAAAAGAACAAATGACTCTGAACGAAATTAAAATATTAATAAATTATTTGAATCAAAGTAGAGCAATTATAAAAACAAGAAAATTAATATTATCTCTATATAAACAACTAAAGAGGGAAATTAGAAAAATTAAAAAATCTGAGTATAGAAATTTCCTTAGCTTGTCTTTTTCAATTATATCAACAAATAAATATTTAGCATCTTTTAGAAGTTACAAGCCAAATGGGGAAAATTTGTGCAATGTTAAAAAAGAATAAAAAAATATTTCAAAGTGAGCCAAAAACATATATTGAATGGAAAAATAATCTTTATATCTCACTTGGAATTGGAGTGGTCTTTGGAAGTATTTCCATATATCTATCTCTTCCTCTATCATTGAAGGGATCAATCAGAGCTGTTGAATTATTTTTATTAATAACCGGGCTCGCTTTCGTAACACAAGTTCAGATTGAAATAATGCACTTTTTCTTTCACAATGTAGAACACAATCCGATTATTAGGTCATTACCGGATATTTCAAAGAAGATACAAGAAATACCAAATTTAACAATAAAAAATGGAAGCCTTGATTTTGCAGTGGATTCATTTAAAAAAATGGCAAATGAAGGATTTGTACAGGTTAACATTCCTATGAAAGATTATATTAAGTATCTTATATTAATAGCCCAAAACGCCAAACAATGCATCTATGGAAGTAATATATTTAGACCAATAAAGACAATTGAGGATATTTATTCAAATACTCAGGGGATATCTGAATATTTGAATATAATTCTTGAAAGTAAATGTAAGCGCAAAATTAGAATTAATATACTATCAAAAGAAGATATAAAAGGAATTATAATGGATGCAATAAAAGCATTAACAGCAAATGACGGTAAAAATGAACAGTTAGCAAATGAATTTATCCCAGAAATTGTATGGTATCTCAAGGTAATAAATGGCTGGCAGAACTCTCATATTAAAGAAGTAGATATTTTATGGACGACACATGATCTTGCAATAAGCAATATTCATAATAATATGCTTCCCGTAAGTAATACTTCAAGGAATGAAATAGATGATTATGCAATTTTTGATGAACAGATTTTAGCTCTCTACGATTATAATGAGGCAAAACATAATGGAACAATGGTATTGCATTGGGATTCAGCTTCTGATTCAAATTCTAGTAGCAAGGTAAAAATGTATTTGGCGCCTTTTGAAAATATTCAAGAGCAATTAAGAGAAAACAAGATTGATAAAAACACAAACCTTTTTCTAAGCTTTTCAGAGTTAGTTAATAAGATAGATTGGGGAAAATTAGATATAAGTATTGAAAAGCTTAATCTAGAAGCGGAAATAAAACAAACCTTTTCAACCATAAATAACCAAAATTTATATTCTCTTTATCTTTGTATGGCAGAAAAAGTAAAAAGTAGTGCATGGAAATTTACAAATAAACACTGTGAATACTTTTTTAATAAAGATTTAAAAAACCATGAAACCTTTTAAATTCTTAATTTCATAATGCTGCAAATCCGCATCCAAATCCCCCCCTATCAAAAGTGGCAAGAGGGAGGTAAAAAACTTTCTAAAAAAAGAAGTTTTCACACGGTAATACTATAAGTTGAGAATATAAAAACAACTTTCTTACATATGTAGTTACAAACCAAAAAAAGTTAAAAACCGTTGGTTTTAAACTAAATAAACTACAGGCTTTGGACATAAGACAATAGATTTAACAGGGGGTGAATAATTATGAAAGTGAGAGTGATAATAGAACCTGATGAAGATGTTTATGTTGCATATTGTCCTGAATTACCGGGGTGTGTTACCTACGCTAAGAATGAAGCAGAAGCACATGAAAATATCATGGAAGCTATTGAGCTCTATTTAAGACCTTCAAAAGAAGAAATACCAAAGGACGCAAAGGCCTTTGAGGTTGTGGTCTAATGGGACAAAAGGCTATAGACCTTGAAGATTGGTTTTGGGAATTTGGTTAGTTAGTTTTTAGAAAAGGAGACAAAAATGTCTCAGCAAATTAAATGCAAGGATGAAATTATCAAAGAATTGCAGGATATTCTTGACGAAGATATGCCTGGACTACTCGAAGTAATTAGAAATTTAAAGGCAGGTAAGAAAAAAGTCAAAAAAAAGGGGATAACCAAAAAAGAGAAGGACCCCCTTTTGGATTTAAAAAATATCGCCGTAGAAACAGGCATAAAAGACCTTGCCGAGCATCATGACCATTATCTTTATAGTGTTACAAAATGACAACTGCCATAGTATTGAGATTTGCAGATGGTGATGCAACTCCCTAACAGAGAAAAAGCCTATATTCCTATTTCAAAACTAAGGGACTATTTGCTGTCAGAAACACATTCAGTTGGTAAATCTAAGGCTAAATTCTTACGTTCTGTTGGCTTTAACAACACAAATGCTCACCTGCTCAAACGGGGTTTGATAAATATTGCCCATTCTCAGGATATAAAGGAGACGATTTTGTCGCCACATGGTATAAAATATATTATTGATGGATTGCTTCAAACACCGGCAAGCGATTCCATTAAAATGCGGACAGTCTGGATTATTGATAGGGACCAGGGCCGTCCGCGTTTTGTGACCGCTTATCCGATATAGGCAATCTAAATATGGAGGAAGTATTATGATTAGAGAATTAGATACAGTTGTTTTGAGACATGACATTGATGATTATGGCTTAAAACAGGGTGATATAGGGGCGGTGGTGCATTGCTATAGAGACGGCAATGCCTTTGAGGTTGAATTTGTGACTGCTGAGGGAAGAACAATTGCAGTCCTTACCCTTACTACAAACGACATTAGGCTGATGAGTAAAAAGGAAATATTGCATGTTCGGGAAATTGTGGGCCAGACGACTTGAATCTGAAGAATCTTAAACAGGATGATTGATTGTTTAACCAACTCTTTTTAAACGGCATTATCGCAGGTTCTATTTATGCCCTTATCGCCCTCGGCTTTACCGTTATCTATAAAACCGTCCGTTTCTTTCATTTTGCACATGGCGTTGTTTATACGGCTGGCGCTTATTGTGCCTATAGCCTTTCCATATCTCTTGGGATAAATCCGGTCATTTCTTTTTTCCTTGCCTCTGCCTTTTCCGCCTTGCTTGGCATTGCCATTGACAGGGCTGTCTATCTCCCTTTAAGAAAAAATAAGGCTTCTAATTTAGTTTTAGCCATAGCATCGTTTGGTGTGTTTATCTTCATCCAAAACCTGCTCCAGCTTATTTACGGGGCACAGATACTTACCTTAAGGACGGGTGCGGTAAAGGAAGGACACCAAATTTTGGGCGCTGTTATAACGGATATTCAGATACTGATTTTAGTGGTTAGTGGTTGGTTGTTGGGGATATTGTGGTTTATTATTGAGAAGACGAAGATGGGGAAGGCCATACGGGCGGTGGCGGATGACCCGATTGGAGCGAGTGTTTCCGGTATTTACTCCGAACGGGTTATTCTCTATGCCTTTGGCATCGGCTCTGCCCTTGCGGGCGTGGCGGGGGTCTTGATCTCGTACGAAACAAACATAGAGCCTACAATGGGACTGAATGCAATCCTCAAGGGAATTATTGCTTCCATTATTGGGGGTGTGGGGAATGTACCAGGGGCCGTTCTCGGCGGCTTTTTTCTGGGGATTGTTGAAAACCTTGGTATATGGAAGATTCAGGCAGGATGGAAGGACACGATCTCCTTTGCCATACTCATTGTCTTCCTTCTCTTCAAATCAGAAGGGATTTTGGGGAAGAAAAACAAAGAAAGATTGTAGACATTTGACCATAGACAATAGACGATAGACGATAGGTGATAGGTGATAGACTTTAGACAATGGACAAACAAAAGCAGACAGTAGACGATGGGCTGTTGACTATAGGCTATTGGCTTTAGACAATAAACGACAGACACAAAATTATAAATTTGAGGAAAGGAAAATGGGAAGGGATTATAAAAAGATTCGAGCATGGCAATTATCGGATGAATTAGCATTTCTGGTGTATAAAGTAACAAAGCATTTTCCAAAAGAAGAAATATGGGGACTTATATCTCAAATGCGAAAAGCATCAATTTCAGCACCTGCAAATATAGCAGAGGGATCAGCGAGAAACCATACAAAGGAATATCTCCAATTTCTTTATACCGCTATTGGTTCTCTTACAGAATTAGGCTACTATATATATTTTTCAGGACGTATCGGATACTTAAATAATACCGAACTTAGAGATTTATTAAAACTTCACGAACAAACAGCTAAAACATTGCGCGCCTTAATAAACTATATTGAAAAGTCTAAAGTCCAATGTCCAAAGTCTTAGGTCTAATGTCCACAGCCCGTAGCCCCTAGTCAGGAGTCCGAGTTTAACAATGGAATATTTTCTTCACATATTAGTCATCTCAGGCATTTACATAATCCTTACCCTCAGCCTCAACCTTATTGTTGGCTTTACGGGGCTTCCGTCGTTGGGACACATTGCCTTTGCCGGCGTAGGCGCCTATGTATCAAGCCTGCTTGCCTTGAATTATGGAATTTCTCCGTGGATTGGACTTGCTCTGGGGGCATGTGTTGCATCTATCGTTGGCTTTATTGTTGGATTTGTATCCATACGGCTGAAAGGGGACTACCTTGCCCTTGCCACCTTTGGACTGGGGGTCATTATCTATGCTGTATCAAAGAACTGGGTCGGCTTGACAAGGGGGCCCATGGGTTTGCCAGGTATACCGGGGTTCACCATCATCGGATTTGAGATTCAGCCGGTCTGGGCATATTTGATGCTGGTCATGGTATTCGTTTTTTTTACAACATTTATTATCAACAGGATTGTGCATTCTCCATTCGGTCGGATCCTGAAAAGCATCAGAGAGGATGAGCTGGCAAGCCTTTCCATAGGAAATGATATTAACAAATATAAGCTTATCGTCTTTGTTATAGGGGCTTTCTTTGCCGGTATTGCAGGGAGTCTTTATGCACATTACATCACGTTCATAGACCCTTCGAGCTTTACGCCCATGGAATCGATTGCGGTGCTTTTAATGGTCGTTTTTGGAGGTATGGGAAGTGTGAAGGGTTCTTTTCTTGGTGCAGCAGTCCTCGTTATATTCCCGGAAATGTTAAGATTTCTTGGCATGCCGGGTTCATTTGCAGCGCCTCTCAGACAGATGATCTATGGGTTGCTCCTGATTATTTTGATGATTAAAAGGCCGCAGGGAATCCTTGGGGAATACAAATTTTGATGAAAAATATCTTTGGGGATCATAGCATGGCGTATTTCGTTCATTCGTCCCTACGGGACTGATCTTATGTTATCATTAAAACACAGGCAATAAATTGCCTGCCTATTACCGTATGCTCCTATCGGAGCTAAAAGATGCGATAACAAAAAAGCCTTTGCAGTGAAGGAATGAAAGACAATCTTTCGCCAAATATTGATTAACTACTTTTTATTTATGGAAATACTCCAGGTAAAAAATCTGATTAAGACCTTTGATGGGATACACGCCGTTGATAGTCTTTCCTTTGGTATTAAAAAAGGGACCATTACCGCCCTTATAGGGCCGAATGGTTCCGGTAAGACAACGACCTTCAACCTGATTACCGGGTTCCTGAGGCCAACAGCGGGAAAGACCTTTTTCAAAGGAAAGGATATCACACATATCGCCCCTCACAAAATCTTTAATCTCGGCATCGGAAGGACATTCCAGACGATCAGATTGTTTCCGCAGATGACAGCCCTTGAGAATGTATTGCTCGGCATGAAATACAAGAAGGGCGAAGGCCTTACGGCAGCAATATTCAGGACATCGGAAATGATAAAGGAGGAAAGGGAAAACAAAGAAAAGGCAATGGATCTGCTCAGAACCGTAGGTCTTGAGTTAAAGAAGGACGAATTTGCAGGAACCCTGTCTCATGGCCAGAGGAGACTCCTTGAGATTGCAAGGACGCTTGGAACGGATTCCGCATTTTATCTCTTTGACGAGCCAACAGCAGGCGTCTATCCAAAGACGCTACCGGTGCTTCTCGATATCATCAGGGGACTGAAATCTTCAGGGAAGACCATACTTTTCATTGAGCATAATATGAAGGTTGTAATGGCGCCGGAAAAAAGCTTCTTGAAAACGAGGATGTAAAAAAGGTATTGTGGGGTGATTGACTTTGGCGTTTTTTAATTTTCAAATGATCTGAATAGCATGGGCTGAACAATGGCTGAACAGACGATAAAATTCGATATTAGCGGCATGAGTTGTGTCAATTGTGCCATGACAATTGAACGAAGGCTGAAGGATTTGCAAGGGATTAAGTCCGCACGAATTAATTTTTCCAGCGCAACGGGGATTGTGACCTATGATGCCGATCTTACGAACAAGCCACAAATCACACGGTATGTGAAAGAGATCGGCTATACCGCCAAAGAACGCGTCCGGCTGGATCAAACCTCCCAGGCATCTATCCAGATGGGATGGCTTATCCTCAGCATCCTGGCCGCCGTCGCCATGATGGCGCTCATGTATGCGCCTATGCCGGCCTCAGTGCATAACTCCATGCCTTATATCATGATGGTCATTGCTACCGCAACGGTACTTGGGCCGGGGATGGATTTCTTCATAAGCGCATATAAATCCATCAAAAACCTCTTTGCCAATATGGATGTGCTGGTCTCCATGGGTGTCCTGTCTGCCTATATTTATAGCGCCTTTGCAGTTTTTGGTTCCTTTGGTACGTCAGGCCATGCGTTCTTCGAGACGGCAGTTATGCTGATTGCCTTTATTCGCATCGGGAAGTATCTGGAGGAACGGGTGAAGGGCAGGACAAGTCATGCGCTCCAGAAATTGGTGAAACTCCAGGCCGATAAGGCGCGGTTACTAACACCGGAAGGAAAGGAATCGGAGGTCAACGCCACCTCCCTTAAAGTGGGGGATATGGTAATAGTCAGGGCGGGTGAAATTATTCCGGTGGATGGTGAGGTTCTTGAAGGCGCTTCGTCGGTGGATGAATCCATGGTGACGGGTGAGTCCATGCCTGTTGTGAAGCAGAAAGGTGATAGTGTCGTGGGGGCAACCATTAATAAGACGGGGTTTTTAAAGGTAAAGACCACAAAGGTGGGCGAAGAAACGGTTTTGTCGCAGATTATCACGATGGTTGAAGACGCCCAGATGGATAAGGCCCCCATCCAGCGATTTGCAGACCAGGTATCCAATATATTTGTTCCCATAGTCGTAGGTTTGTCCATAGTAACCTTTATCTGCTGGTATTTCCTGTTTTCTAACGCTGCCGGTCAGCAGCCCTTTGTTTGGGCATTAAAGATGGCAATCGCCGTAGTGGTGATTGCATGTCCCTGCGCCATGGGGCTTGCCACGCCAACGGCCATTATGGTGGGCAGTGGCGTGGGTCTTGATCGCGCCATCCTCATCAAACGTGCCAGTGCACTTGAGGAGATTGCACGGCTCAACGTCATGGTATTCGATAAGACGGGCACCATTACGGAAGGACGCTTTGCTGTAACCGATGTTATTACCGCGGACATGGTTGCCGAATCGGAACTTATTACCCTTGCGGCTGCCGGGTGTGCCTTTTCAAATCATCCCCTCTCCCAATCAGTGGTGGATGAGGCAAGGGAAAGGAATCTTACATGGGATATGATCCGGGATTTCCATGAAAAAACGGGGAGTGGTATTATCTGCCATTATAGAGGTAAGGAACTGCTCATTGGAAACGAAGGGCTTCTGACCTCTCACGGAATTACTATTAATGCACTTAAAGGCAAATCCAAAGAATTAGAGGCACACGGAAAGTCACTCATATTCGTAGCATACGATGGCGCAGGTATGGGCGTCCTGGGTCTTATGGATAGAATTAAGCCAAATGCACGGGACGTTATGGCGCAATTAAAACAGATGGGCATACGCACCGTTATGCTGACGGGCGATAGTGAGCAGGTGGCAAAGGCAGTAGCATCAGAGGCAGGCATCGGGGAGTATCGCGCAAAGGTTTTGCCTGGGGAAAAGATGGAGGTCATCAAGGATTTCCAGGGAAAAGGGCTGAAGGTGGGTATGGTTGGCGATGGTATTAATGACGCCCCGGCGCTCGCACAGGCGGACGTGGGTATCGCCATCGGCGCAGGAACAGATGTCGCAAAAGAAACGGGGGATGTTATCTTAATAAGAAATGATATGGCGGATGTTGTAAGGGCAATTCAACTGGGCAAAAGGACACTGTCCAAGGTCAGGCAAAATCTCTTTTGGGCATTTTTTTATAACGTGATTGGAATTCCCATTGCGGCAGGCATCATGTACCCATTTTTCGGTATCACCCTGAAACCCGAGTACGCAGGGCTGGCTATGGCATTTTCCTCTGTGTCGGTGGTAACCAATTCCTTATTGCTGAAACGCATTGCCTTTCATAAACATTGAATTTACTTTATGCCTACTTTGCATGAGCTGCATGCGCGTGGGTAATAATGGATTGCATGAGGTTGGCAGGCACAACGTCATAGTGTGAAAATTCCATGATAAATGAACCCTGTCCACCGGTCATGGATTTCAGTTCCGTTTCATAGTTGGCTATAGATGACATGGGAATGGTCGCCCTCACAACCTGTAAATCCCCCAGAGAATCCATCCCTTTGATGTGACCGCGATGACTGGAAAGGTTTCCCGTGATCTCGCCCATAAATTTCGCTGGAATGGTAACCTCTATATTTACAATAGGCTCAAGGAGCACAGGCTTTGCATGATTGAAGGCGTCCTGAAAGGCATGCGAGGCCGCTATCCTGAAGGCAGCCTCAGAAGAGTCCACATCATGATAAGAACCGTGAAACAACCGTACCCGAACGTCAACAATAGGATGCCCAATCAAGATGCCCTTGTCAAGAACCTCGCGGATTCCCTTTTCAACGGCCGGGATGTATTGCCGGGGGATGACACCACCGGCAATCTCATCGACAAACTCAAATCCAGACCCCCTTGATAGCGGTTCAATCCTGATATGTACCTCCCCGTATTGTCCATGACCACCCGATTGTTTCTTGTGCTTATACTGTGCCTGTGCCTTAGCGGCAATGGTTTCCTTGTAAGGTATCTTTGGGGTATGAGACTCCACCTCAATCCCGAAACGCCGTTTTAAGCGGTTGATCATTACCTGTAAATGAAGGGCGCTCATACCGGTAACAACCAGCTCGTTGGTCAGGGCATCATGGGAAACCCTGAAGGTTTTGTCCTCCTCGGTAAGTTTGTGCAGGCATTCGCTGATCTTCTTCTCCGCTCCTTTGCTTGTGGGTATCACGGACAGGGAATACATGGGGGTTGGAAATGTGATCTCCGGGAATTTTACCGGATGTTTTGGGTCACAGATGGTATCGGAGATGTGCATATCCTCCAGCTTGGACACGGCGACAATATCACCAGGAATGGCCTTTGAAACGGGCTGCTGCTCCTTTCCAAAAACCCGGTAAATATGTCCGACCTTGTCTATCCTCTTACTGGTCACATTATAAAATGACATTTCACCGTCCAGTTTTCCGGAGACGACCCTAAAATAACTCAATTTCCCAACAAATGGATCAATCACCGACTTAAACACCCAGGCGCTAAAGGGGGCATCTTTTGAGCTATCTAAGGCAATCTCCTGATTCGTTTGCATATCAATAGCCGTCCTCTTGAGTCCCTCCGGCGGGGATGGTGAAAAGTTTGCAATTGCATCCAGGACATCTTCAACCCCTAAGACTTTTTTGTTGGAACAACAGAGGACAGGCACGACATTCCCACCCGCAACGGACTTCATAAAACAGGATTGCAAGGCAATGTGATCGATCCCTTTCCCATCGAGGTATTTTTCCATCAATGCATCATCGGATGAAACGACGGCTTCGATTAAGGCGTCGTGCGCGGCGTGAGGGTCGCCGATAATCCCGTCTGGCAAGGGATTGGGCAATTCAAAGAGGTTGACAACTCCTTGAAAATCGTGTCCTGTTCCAATAGGGAAGACCAATGGCACGCAGATGTTCCCCAGGGTGTTTTTGATAGATTCCAGCAGCGCCTGATAGTCGACGTTTTCGCCGTCTATCTTAGTCACGACAAGTATCTTTCCGAGTCCCCTTTGGCAGGCCAGGTCCCAGAATTTCCGGGTATTGACTTGAATGCCATCTGTGGCGGATATGGTGATGAGAGCTGTTTCAGCGGCAATAATGGAGGTAATAGTATCCCGGATAAAATCGGCGTAACCGGGCGTGTCAATGATATTGATTTCGCGTCCCTTCCAGTTGCAATGCAGGATGGAAGAGTCTATCGAATGTCTTTTCTCTTTTGCATCAGGGTCGTAGTCGGCAACTGAGGTGCCATTTTCAACACTGCCGAGGCGTGTGGTCGCTCCGGCCTTGAAAAGCATGGATTCCACCAGTGAAGTCTTCCCTGAAGCACCGTGTCCCAGGAGCGCAATGGTCCGAATGTCTTTCGTTTCATACGGAATCATAAATTACCTCCAGCACAAGCATTTTTAATTTTTTATGCAGAGCGAATTACATAGTCGTTTTGCCTCTGAAAATTTGATATGTCCTGTGTATAAAGCCTTTCCAATAATCATGCCTGCAATGGGTAATTGGCTGAGCATTTCGATATCCTTGAGTGATGATATCCCGCCCGATGCTATAATAGGTGTTTTTACCGCCGCCAGGAGCTCCTTTAAACTTGCAATATTCGGACCTTGCAGCATGCCGTCCTTTGAAATATCCGTGAAGATTAAGGCGCAGGGTGAGGCCTTCTCTATTTCCCTGGCAAATGTTACAGCCGTCCATTCGCACACGGAAGTCCAGCCCTTCACGGCCACTTTCCCATCCTTTGCATCAATTCCAACCGCAATACGACCGGGAAATGTCGCGCAGAGTTCATTTACCCACGATGGCGAGTCTATGGCCTTTGTTCCTACAATCACGCGGTCCGCACCCAAATCGAGCAGCGTCTTGATGGATTGCGTCGTCCTTAAACCACCACCAAATTCAATAGGGATTCCTACCCGCCCGATAATGTGTTCAACGATGGCAAGATTTTTTGGCGTGCCTTCAAATGCCCCATCCAGGTCAACCACGTGGAGATATTCGGCGCCCTGATCTTCCCATGATTTAGCCACATCAACAGGATCGTCAGAAAAGACCGTTTCGAGGTCCTTCAGACCCTGCGTCAATCGCACACATTTACCACCCTTGAGATCGATGGCCGGGATGATGAGCATATATGCCTGAATAAGTCAAAAAAACATTTTAGATTTACGATTTGAGATTTATGATTTTCAACGATTTTCATCATAAAATCGCTAATCGTGACTCGTAAATTACAGATTCTTTTCGCGGTGATAAAGAAACAGACGTTTAACGCTTACAAATTACCAAAGTTTTTGAGTATCGTAAGCCCATACTCCTGGCTTTTTTCGGGATGAAATTGCGTAGCAAAGATGTTCCTGTGCCAGATCATGGAGGCAAAACGCACACCATATTCCGTCTCTGTAGCAATGACACCTTCGTCCTCCGGACAGACGTAATAGGAATGCACAAAATACATATACGTATTACCGGGTACATTTTTCAGGATGGGTACGTCCTCTTTCCGAAAGCCGATCTGATTCCAGCCCATATGGGGGATTTTCAACTTTCCATTTGTCATGTCTTCAGGAAATTGAAATCGGATGACCTTGCCGGGAATAATATTTAAACCTTCGTGTTCACCATCTTCGTACCCTTTGGAAAACAGCAGTTGCAAACCAAGGCATATTCCAAGAAATGGTTTCCCCGATTGAATCCATTCTGCGATTGGTTCTCTGAGCCCCCTTTGCCTTAGACCGTCCATAGCATCCTGGAATGCCCCAACGCCAGGAAGCACCAGTTTATCTGCATGCATAATTTCACTGGGGTTGTCGGTAATCTTGACATCAAAGCCAAACCGTTCGAAGGCCTTCTCAACGCTGCGGAGATTCCCCATCCCATAATCTACAACTGCAATCATGTTCCTCTTTATCCGCCAGCGCCCCTTGGCACTATCACAAACTCCACACGCCGGTTTTTTGCCTTGCCGGTCTTTGATTTGTTGTCTGCTACGGGCTGGTATTGTCCAAATCCGGCAATGTATATCCGTGTGGGAGAAACTCCGCATTCTTCCACCATATAATGGAGGACGGCAGCAGCGCGGGCTGCGGATAGTTCCCAGTTTGACTTGTACTTGTCTTTTTGCTTCATAATCGGGTCATTGTCCGTGTGGCCTTCAATCCTGACCATTTCAGCAGATGCATCAGACTTCAGAATACCGGCGATCCTCCTGAGTGTCGCTTTCGATTGTGGGCGCAACGTGGTTTGTCCGGAATCAAACAATACAGAACCCGGGAGTGATACAGAAACTGCCCCATCTTTTATTCTTACCGTTGCCCCTGTACCCTGTAATTTGGCTTCGAGCGCCCGTTTCGAATTCTCCAGCCGGTTCAGTTCGCTCTCGTACCGGCTTGCTTTCGACGACAGTTCCGCATTCTCCTGCTGCAGGCTTGTCAGATTTTCATTGAGCTGCTGATTTTCCTGCCGTAGTCTTTTCGTCTCGGCACAACCGGCACCTACCGCCAACATTCCCGCTACCCCAATCAGGCAAAAGCCCCGCACCACACCATGCCCTTTAACCATATTTTTTCACTCCTTTCACCGTAAAGAAACTTTACCCATAAAGAATTGGACAATTAAGTTTTTTACCACCCCTTCATCGTTCGGCTGAGCGCTCACGACGAAGTCCCCGCCTTGCGAAGGAGAGGAAAGAGGGGGGTTAATTTGATTGCGGCTACGCCGCTCTGGGATATTTTTCATGTGGTAGTAATTATGAATGGAATCCTGCAAACAATATGGCAAAGAGTTGAATATATACATTGATAATTCCAATAAAATAATCCTGCAGGAGGATGCACACCAGAGTTGCCAGCGACAAAAATGGGCCATAAGGAATCAAATGGACTTTCTTAAATATCAACACAGGAATAGCCATGAAGAGTCCAAAAAATGGTGCAACAAAAAATATCGCCACAGCCAATTTCCACCCCACGACACCCCCAACCATACCCATGAGTTTCACATCTCCGAAACCCATGGCATCTTTCCTGAATACCCGTTTTCCTATAACACCGCAAAGAAATATCAGCCCTCCACCAACAAGCATTCCCAGCATGGAGGCGATTACCGTGTCTAACCGGTAGATGCCGACCAGTGAAAAATTTCTCAAGGTATTTAGCTCGTTGTGCAAACCTGGACACAGTGCACTGAAAACAAGAGCAAGAGGAATACCGATAAACGTAACCTCATTGGGAATGACAAACAATTCAAGGTCCACAAAGGTCGATATAATCAGGGCACAAGAAAGAACTGCATATCCGATAAAAACACACGGCGATTCGTGCCGGTAGTGGGCAAAAACATACAGGTGCGCAAACACGTATCCCGTCAACAGCTCAACCAGTGGATACCGTATCGATATTTTCGTCTTGCATGTCCGGCAGCGTCCCCACAGGAGCAGATAGCTTAATACCGGTATGTTATCATACCACCGAACGGGTGTATTGCACTCTGGACAAAAAGAACGGGGCAATATCAGGGATTTTTTCCTGGGGATTCGATATATACAGACGTTCAAAAAACTGCCTATCGCTAAACCCATGGCAAAAAACACAATCCACAAGCTTAAACTACCCGCATCCAGGAGATTTTTCGGGATACCTGCGCCCCCTCTTTAAGAAAGACAACTGTATCAAAGACATTTGACCAAAATTCTTATGGCATCCTATCAAAACCGGTTGGCAATTGCAAGATTAAAAGCCGTAAACAAATTTTGCAGTATAACTTGCATATGCGTGATTTTGTGTTACACTACTTCTTATATGGATGTGATTGAGTTCGAGAGTTTACAGCAAATAACATCTTCATGCGGGCTTGAAAATGGATAATGTAATTTCGGTAATTTTAGGTGGTGGTCGTGGAACGAGACTCTATCCCTTAACAAAAGAAAGGTCGAAACCGGCAGTGCCGCTTGCCGGGAAATATCGGCTCATCGACATCCCCATCAGTAATTGTCTGAATTCCTGTCTCAATAAGATTTACGTACTCACACAATTTAACTCTGCATCCCTTCACAGACATATAACGAGGGCATATAAATTTGACAACTTCTCCAGGGGTTTTATTGAGATCCTGGCGGCAACCCAGACCACCGATAGCATGAACTGGTATCAGGGCACTGCTGATGCCGTTCGGCAAAACCTTCGTTTTTTTAATCAACCCAATATTGATTTTGTGCTGATACTCTCCGGTGACCAGCTTTACAGGATGAACTATCAACAACTCATTAAAGAGCATATCGGAACCGGGGCGGAGGTAACCGTCTCTGTACTCCCCGTGGAAAGAAAAGAGGCTTTCCATTTAGGTATTTTAAAGATAGACGAACAGGGGCGTGTTATCGATTTTTTTGAGAAACCAAAAGATGAGAAGGTTATCGATTCCCTTTCGCTGAGCGCATCAGTTTTTGACAGGCATGGTGTCAGCGCTAAAGGCCGTACCCTTCTGGCCTCAATGGGTATTTACGTATTCAATCTGGATGTATTGAATGCCGTGCTCAAAGAAACCGGCAAATCGGACTTTGGCAAAGATATTATCCCGGAAATCATCAGGAAAAGGCGTCTGTTTGCCCATTTCTTCGATGGCTATTGGGAAGATATCGGCACGATCAAATCATTTTACGAGGCAAATCTGAACCTGACCTCGTTCAACCCCAGGTTTAATTTGTATAATGAAAAGTTGCCGATCTACACCAATCCGCTTTTTTTGCCCGGATCAATCATCAATGACTGCAAAGTCACACAATCCATTATCTCGGACGGCTGTATTATCAACAATGCAGAAATATATAATTCTGTAATTGGAATCAGGAGTATTATCGGCAAAAATACGGTTATTCAAGACTCTATCATCATGGGTGCGGATTACTATGAATCAGAACCAAACATTCGGGCAAATAGTTTTAAAAAAATACCAAATATAGGCATCGGTGATCATTCCCGCATCATAGGGGCTATCGTCGATAAAAATGTGCATATCGGAGAGCATGTGCGCATAGAAAACACAAAGAAGGCAAAAGAGCTTGACGCAGAAAATTACATGATTCGTGATTCTATCGTCATCGTACCCAAAGGTAGTGTTATCCCATCGCATACGGTTATATAATTTTATTGCTATTCTTTTTTGGACAGAACTTCGTTCCCCCCCTGCCGATAAAAAAATTTCAATAATATATAGCAATTACCACTTGAAAATCTAGCTACATGTTGTATAATTCAGCGAAAATCGTGCTATTTATCGCTAGGTAGTCCTTTATGGAAAATGCAACAAAAAGATTCAGACAATTAAAACCAAAGATTGACTCTATGCGAATCAATCGCTGTTGGTTCAGACATCCGCTGGGGATGTCTGCCACTATTCTACAATGGTTTGCGCTCGACCTCGAACCTCCGTCGTGTGGCCGGGTCAAGTGTAATACCGCATTAGGAGAGAAACCATTTTACAACTGATAGACGCGAGTCTCTCGAAAGTAACGGAACGTAGTATCAGTATCGAAGAAAAAGGTAAGCTGTATGGTTTAAACCGGTTAAAAATTGAAGATAAAAAACTTTTTGACAGATATGTAAAAGAAGAAGAAGTAAATTTATGTGATTATTCTTTCGCAAACAATTTTATATGGAAAGGCTCGATAGAATTATTATGGAAGCTGATTCATAATAACTTTTGCCTCTTTGGAATGACTTCCAAAGGCATGTGCATGATGCTCCCGCCGCTGGGGAAAAACAATATTCAAACCACCATCCATGAATGTTTTTCCATAATGCGCGAAATGAATGACCACAATGGATTCGAATCCTATATCAATTACGTTTACGAAGACTTCCTGAATCTTTTTGATAACAGTTCCTACCGTATTGTCGAAAGTTATCCTGATTACATCTACAAAACGTCTGACCTCATAAAACTCGCCGGCAGAAGATACGAAAAGAAGAGAAACGAGATAAACTATTTTAAAAAGCATTACGACGCTTCTTTCGAAAAATTTTATCCCAGACATATCGCAGATGCCCTCCTTATGATTGACCAATGGAAAAGGGAAAAAGTCCAGGAGTCAAATCTTTTCAATCACAGTGAAACCCATTATCAGTACAGTCTTATTCACGAAGCCGAGGCTGCCAAATGCGCAATCATCTTTTCAGAAGAACTGGGATTAACGGGGGCAACCATTGCCATCAATGGCCGGATTGAAGGCATTACGCTGGGTGAAAACATTACATCTCATACTGCATCCGTTCTCATAGAAAAGACCAACAACGTCTTTCATGGTATGCCGCAAGTTATCTACCAGCAATTTTGCGCTAGTGATTTTTCCGGAGTAGAATACATCAACGCCGGTGAGGACTGGGGTATAGAAGGTCTGAAGAGGGCAAAGATGTCGTATCACCCCTGCATGCTGGCGAAAAAATTTCTTATTTATGGGAAATAAACGATGTGGCGAGTTATCACAGGGTAAACCTTTTAGACCTTTTGTCTCTTAGGCGGATGGAGAAAGGATGGTTTCCCGCAAGGGCATTTCATTGGCAATTCATCAAAAGTGAAGGGTACAGTTACGTAGCATTGAAAAAAATTAGGCTGGAAGTCGGCACACACGACAAGACAACCCACTTTTTACAAACAACATGGATACCAAAACCCTAAATTGCTTCAATCTTCCTGGATGAGCACCAAATCGAATTCTCCCCCGGTCTGACCCAGGGTAACGTCAAAGTCATGCTAGGCAAAAAAGGGGGAGTGGCAGGGCAAGAGAAAGAAGGGGTTGGGATAGGGAAAAACGAGCAAAGACACGAAA
>JABWAQ010000147.1 GCA_013360945.1 Candidatus Brocadia sp. | reverse complement strand
CAGGCCTCTTCAAAGCATCCTCATTAATATAAGCTTCCAGACTTATAATTTCACAATATAAGCTCCTGTACTTATATATCAAATAAAACTGATCAATCTGCATATTCTGTAAGAATTTTCTTACAAACGTAAGAAGTTTACCAAAGTAGAGAGAAAAAATCATGAGAAAAATTATCTTAGTCTTTTGAATAAATTTGGGAACATAAATCAGATTATATTTGTTCTATGTAAGTTGATAAGTTTCACATAGTATATTTTTAGAAAAAGAAGATATATTATGGTTAAGAAGAAAAAGGTAACATCAAAACAAATTCCTATAAAACGAAACAAACCACCCCCCTAAAGGCAAGTACTCTGTAAAGAGTTAAAATCAGGGTACTTGTTTGCCCCTTTTCTAAGATTGAATTCAAAATTAAAGATATGTTTCAAACCTATCTCTTGATATTGATATCTTAAATCTCACGATAATTAAAAAATACATTTACAGATAAACCTTAAGGAGAATGCTATGATTGAAGTGCAAGGACTTTGTATGCATTATGGTCCGACGGTAGCGTTAGATAATGTCTCCTTTACCGTAGGAAGGGGAGAAATAGTAGGGCTTCTGGGACCAAATGGTGCAGGTAAGACAACAACCATGAGAATTCTTGCCACACATATCATGCCGGTTAGTGGTTCAGCAAAAATCGGTGAATTTGATGTATTGAAAAATCCTATGAAAGTACGCAGCATCCTGGGATATTTGCCTGAGAATGCACCCTTATATCCTGAAATGGAGGTTGCTGAATATCTCAATTTTGTCTCACAGGCAAGAAACCTTACCGGGAAAATGAAAAAGGATCGCATAGATTGGGTTCTGATACACTGTAATATTAAAAACGTTTATTACCGCCCCATAGGCGAATTGTCTAAGGGATACAGACAAAGAGTGGGTCTGGCACAGGCATTAATACATGATCCTAAAGTGTTGATTCTGGATGAACCGACCTCTGGGCTTGATCCTGTGCAGATTATGAGTATTAGAAGACTCATTCGTGAACTGGCCAAGGAAAAAACGATTATCCTGAGTACACATGTCCTGCAGGAAGCCGCATCCGTCAGCGATAAACTCGTTATTATTGATCGCGGCCGTATTGTAGGCAAGGGTACTGTAGATGAGTTAGCTCAATCCATGCAATCGCGTTCTTCTTTACACTTTACCGTAAGGGCACCTGCTCATGAAGTAAGGAAATCTTTATCTGTAATGCCCAAAATTACGAGAGTAGATGTTGTAAGTGAAAAAGAGGGTATTGTGGATACCCTGGTAGAAAGTAATACAAAGGATGGTATCTGGGAAGAGCTCTCTGCTATTGCGCGTATGAATGGTTGGAGTATCAAAGAGATACGTGAGTGTTCCCTTTCTCTTGAAGATGTATTTCTATCGCTCGTCGATAAAGAAAAAATAGAAGGATAAGGAGGAAGCATGAGAAATTTATTCACTATTTTTCGTAAGGAGTTTGCAGGTTATTTCATATCTCCTATTGCATATATCTTTATTATCGTTTTTCTGGTAATAAGCTGTGGTCTCTTTATGACAGGTTTTTTCCTCATGGGCATCGCCGAAATGCGGGCATATTTTACTATGCTACCATGGGTATTGATCATCTTTATTCCTGCTATTTCCATGCGATTGTGGTCCGAAGAACGCAAGTCTGGCACGCTAGCCTTACTGCAAAGCCTGCCTATTTCAAGCTCGCAACTCGTACTGGGAAAATTCTTCGCCAGCCTCGTTTTCTATATTACAGCATTGGCAGGAACGTTTCCTATTCCGTTAATGCTGTCGGTTATCGGCACACCAGATTGGGGACCTATTTTTGGTGGATATGTGGGTGCTATCTTTCTGGGTGGCTTTTACCTTGCTAATGGTATTTTCATCAGTGCATTTTTTAAGGATCAGATCGTATCCTTCATCCTCGCTATGGTGCAATGTTTTATTTTTTATATGCTCGGAACTGATTTTATTGCAACATTTATTGATAGCTGGATTCCGCAACTTGGATCGTTCCTCAGTTCAACACTAGGATTAGCCTCTCACTTCTCTGCCATTGAGCGCGGCGTTATTGACATCAAAGACATTGTATACTTTCTCTCCTTTACCATTGCATTTCTTATCCTTAACATGTACACCCTTGAAAGCAGTATCAAACTTCACTCGCGGGGTAAGTTTGCAATAAACTGTTTTATTATCATAGGTATTGCAACTATGATTAATATAATTATTAATCCATTACATCTCGGACGTTTCGATCTGACGAAGAATAATATTTATACGGTAAGTGAATCCTCCCGAAAGGTATTGAGCCGTCTCAAGGATGTACCGATTGAAATCACCTACTACGTAACCCCAAAGTCCAAGATGCCAACGGCAATGAAGACACTCGAACAGGACGTAGCAGATAAGTTAAAAGAATTCCAAAATCTCAACAAAAATATTAAGGTTAACGTTGTAGATCCTACCAAGGGTATTGAAGATGTAGGAATAAATGAAAAGGATACAACAGAGTTAGCACAAAAAATCCAGGAGAAAGTTGAAGTACTTCAGAATAAAGGAATCGTTCCTTTCAATGCACAGAGTATCGAACGGGATTCCTTTAATATCAAACGTATATATAGTGCAATCAGCATATCATACCTTGATAAGAAAGAAGAAGTTATACCTCAAGTGGTACCACAGAATTTAAACACTCTGGAATACGAGTTAGTATCCAGAATATACCGTATGACCCTGAACGAAAAACCCAAGGTAGCACTCTTTTCTCCGGTGGAATACCCAGATCCACGCTTAAAAGATCCTGCTATGAGAAAAATTATCATGCAGATGGGTCAGCAACTTCCTCCTCCCCACGATAATTATTCAATGATCGCAACCTCCCTCCGACAACAGGGGTATGACGTCAGGAAAGTAGAACTAACCGAGGATTCATCTATTCCAGATGGAACAAAAACCCTGATAATACTAAAACCGGATAATCTTAATGAACGACAGCGTTATGAGGTGAATAAGGCCCTGGCATCAGGAACAAATCTTCTCATAGCAGTACAGACGTATAATTACACCTATACTCCTGACCACAGACGTGGTGTTCAGGTAACTCCAATTAAGATTGAATCAGGTGTTAATCCGTTACTTTCATCATTTGGAATTACCGTAAGCGATCAGATTCTTATGGATGCTAACCATGAGACCCTGGCAATTCCCAGTAGAGAAGAAGTTGGCATATTCTCTGTTATTCAGAATCAACCAGTTAGGCTGCCAATGCATATACGTGTACTGGATAAAAACATGAATAAAGAGGTCTCCATTACCGATCAATTGGATGCGCTTTTCTATCTGTGGGGAACAGCGCTGGATGTAGATTCAAAGAAGATACAGGATCTTCAATTACAATCTAAAACTCTTGCATACTCGGGAAATACAACATGGACAATTCCTGGTAAGACAGAAACAATTACAAAAACAGACATTACTTCTGATCTTCATGACATAAAGCCAAATTTGCCGCTGGCAGTCCTTATAGAAGGGAAATTTCCTTTTGTCTACAAGGGTAAAGATATACCTAAATGGGAGGAACAATCATCTTCTAAAAACCCAATACCCGATACATCGGAAGAGAAAGAGGAGAAGAATACGGAAGGGCTGGCACCTGAGATAGAAAATATGCCTGCCAAGGCAATAATCATAGGTTGCGCTGAGATGTTCAATGATCATGTAATTACCGCTGCAGGTAACCCACTATTTTTCCTGAATGCCATAGATGCCCTTACTTTAGGAGAGGAGCTTATCGATATCAGATCAAAAGGTAAGGGTGCTGAATATATTGATGAATTATCATCTGGTACAAAATTGTTTTACAAGTGTTTCACGGTTATTTTTATACCGCTAGTCTGGATTATTGTTGGTATTGTCCGTACCTATATAAGAAGACGAAGACGTGTTGTTTATCAAAAAATGATTATCGCTTCTATAAGGTAATTGTTGAAAGAGAGAAGATAAACCACTGAGATCGAGGAGAAAAACTTCATATTTCAAATTCTTAAAAAAATTTCTTATCTCTCTATCTTCTATAGTTAAGTTTTTACAATAAGATATAAAAAGAGGAGGTTATCGTGAAGAACAAACAGATACTTATTGCGATACTGATATTTCTTGGATTAATTGCGATTTATTTTACTACAAGACAGGGATCTGAGAGGTCTTCGGTAATTGTTGGCTACCAGCCCGTGAGCGAGGGATTCTCTACCATAAACGTTAAAAAGATTGAATTATATAAGGGTAGCGATAGCAAGCATGCCGTGACTCTCAACAGAGTCACCAATGGATGGGAAGTAGAAAGTAGTTTTAAAGTACC
Source organism: Candidatus Brocadia sp. (assembly GCA_013360945.1). Classification (GTDB taxonomy): domain Bacteria; phylum Planctomycetota; class Brocadiia; order Brocadiales; family Brocadiaceae; genus Brocadia. Next base: position 1,323 of record JABWAQ010000147.1, on the reverse strand, counting down.
TGGGAACAATGATAAGATTCAAGGCATCCTAAATACAATCGCAGGCATTGAAGGTAAACAACGAGCTACAGGGAAAGATTTTTTCGAAGATTTTCATCTCACTGATGATAAAGCCCTCCATTTAGTCTTTACCGGTGAAGAATCACTACCACATTTATTGGTTGGCAAAAGAGGAGATGATGGCAGAAGCACGTTTATCAGATTGGCAGATAAAGATGCTATCTTAATTGTTGATAAGGACATACATAATGAAATAGGTATATGGGGAGATGGTAATCCAAAATCTGAAGACTGGATTGAAAAGCAATTTTTAAAACTCGACGAGAAGCAGATACAAGAGATTGCTTACCATCTTAATGGGAAAGACTTTTTGTTCAAGAGGCAAGAGAAAAAGACAGAGAAGTCAAAAGATAATCATGAAGATAATCATGAAGATAATAAAAATACTGAAAACAAAGATAAAGAATATGAGTGGAAGCTTGTTTCGTGGGACAAGATTTTTAATGTTAAGGAGTCAAAAATACAGGATATAGCTTCTGCGGCCTCTTCCCTGTGGATTGAAGATGCCGTTGATCCTGCAGTTTATAATAATGATCTTTTTAAACATACAAATACCAGGATAACCATTTCTACAGGAGATAACGAAACATATGTCATACACCTTGCCTGTAAAGATGATAATGCATACATTAAAAAAGAGGGTTCATCTGCCGTTTATAAAATAGCATTACATGAAAAGAAAAGAATATTCCCCGATGCAGGCAGGTTTCTCAAGATAGACCTCCCTAAAATTAAAGAACTAGAAGGATATGAGGTTTCTGATTACCGTATTGATGCCGATTGGGCAGGAAAACATAAAACTGTTAAGGAATCGAATGATGGCGATAAAACTGTTAAAGTCGTTTATGCCCTCGAGGGCGATACAACCTGGGTATGCTTTAACAACGATAATACAGTTTTTGCCTTTCATAAAGGTTTGTATGAAAAATTAAAAAGTAAAGAATAAAGAGTAAAGAGTAAAGAGTAAAGAGAAAAAAAGACTTAAATAGATATTTTCTAAAGGCTTCAATTGATGTATAGTAAATTAACCGCAGGTGAATACGGATAAATGCACATACTATAAATCCGTTACTCTTCACTTTTCAACATTGCACCTACTGATATAGCCTTAGTCATGATTAAATCAGTTTCTGCTTTTATCATACGAATAACGCTTGCCCATGTGCTGTCCTCAGTATTGCGATACGTGTAACCTTTATCAATAACAGCTTTATATATACTTAATACATGTTCAGCACATCGGTCTATCGAGAAACATCGTGC
>JABWAQ010000146.1 GCA_013360945.1 Candidatus Brocadia sp. | reverse complement strand
GACGATATTCCCTATAGCAATATCGTTTAGATGGTTAATACCAGCCATTATACTGGTAACAAGTTCCGGGGTTGAAGTACCGAAGGCCACTATGGTAAGCCCTATAACTATCGGTCGGATATTGAAAGAACGGGCAAATCTGGACGCCCCTTTTACGAGCCATTCAGCTCCAAAATAAAGTCCGGCAAGACCTATAAAAAATAATATGATTTGTAATGGCATAGGGTTACACAATAAAAAGTTTATGTAAAAAGAAATACTATAGACTCAATATTATACATACAATTCTTAGAATTTACAGGGTAATTTACTATTGTTGTATAGGTATAGATTTACTCTTCCGGTTCTTACGCACATAATGGTTAAATAGTAATACCCATGCAAGTGCGGTAAGTGTGTACTGACCAGGAAACCGGTTTTGTAGATTATGGTACCCTCTGTATGAGACCGAACACACCGCATTTAACCCCGAAGGGGTGAAATGATTCTAGATAAAATACGCCCACAATCAAATCCCGAAGGGATGATATCTCAACGCAGGTATCCCATGTCACCCCTTCGTGGTTCACAATCCTTTTCTTTCTTTTTGGCTATAATCATGGCATCTCTACGGGGTAGGAAAATGAGAGTAGAGACGCAAAATCTTGCGTCTCCAGAATCTGGCGTCTGTACCATTGCAAAATCTTGTATCTCTCCGAGTATTTCTATGGTAAAGATGGATCGCTATACTGGAGAATATATGGTTTACAAAACTTCATATCTGTCATATGCTGTCTGGTTTCAATCGTTAATCATTATAACGAGGACGCCCTGGTCATTGTTTTACTGATTTTTTATCATACTCAGTAGAGACGTTGATGTTTTTTATGTCAACATATTGGGATGCATCAAGAACTTCAATGCCTACGATGTTGCCGTCTTTGTCGTAATCAACGATGATGTCTTCGGTGAGTTCATCAGTGTTCTCAATTTTGGTGTTCTTGAATCTGATGTAGAGGGCATCCGCCTCGTGTGAATAGCGAATTTTCATGTTATTTCCCTTTCCAGTATTTCTTGATCTTATTTGTGTGATAACAGTAATTACGATGGTTCCTTTTACTACAATTTACTATAATCTGCAGGAGTTTTCCTTAGATAATCTTTGTGACATATCTCCTGTTCCTTATCGCTTGGGACAATTATCAATGGCATCAAATAGAAACTCTTTTGGGATTTCCCTTTCTTCTAGTTGCAGTTTCAGATAATCAGTAAGTATCCGATTCATAGCGTTTTCTGTATATTTTTAAGAATTATAGTACTCAATAGATGAAACCGAACAGTATTTTAGACAGGGTGGCACGGACAAACTTGTTTGTCCGTGATGGTGTAATGAAATCCTGGCTTATTTTGTCTAGTTTCATTATGTGCTGTTCGGTTTAATCTGTTGGATACTATAGGCTATTCCTTTGATTCCAAATCACCTACGAAACTAAAAAGGTGGGAGAAGATCAGGAAGCTACTCCAGGATGAAAGACAGCACAAACTCTTACGAGACAGTAAAAAACTAACGATAGAGGAACAGTTAAAAGGTGTTAAAGCTCCGCAGTCTCAGGGTAAATATGCGGATACGGGGGGATATAGCCAGGATACGAAACAAAAAAAGATTAAATCCGAAACTGATGCATTTGAAAAACAAATAGACGATTGGCAAAATAGAAAGTTACAAACACATAAGGAAATAACGGTAGGATCGACACCGGATGTTTTAATAAACTTAGGTGCTCAGCAATTACCAATTACTATAAAACAAGATGTATTAAAAAAGGTTGTTTATCCAGAAGCAAAAGGCGGGAAACATGGTATTCCAATTAAATTATTAAAACAAATACCACAACAAATACATAATCCTATTATGGTGTTTGATTCTGCCACTCAGAAAAATAGCTTAGTTCTTATGACTGAACTTATCCACAACGGAAAAACAATAGTTGTGGCAATACATTTGTCAAAAAAGGAAGGCCGCCATGTTGTAAATGACATTGCAAGTATTCATCCAAGAGAGCATGATTCACATTTTGTGAATTGGATTAAAAAAGGGTTGCTGCGCTATATGAACAAACAAAAAAGCCTCAAATGGTTCCAGTCCAGAGGGCTACAATTGCCCAAGGAGGGAATTCCCATTCAAGGCTTATCTGATAAAAGTTTATCACAACAAGATAAATCTGTCAATGAACAATCCACACAAAAAGAACCCTGGCAGATGACTTTACAAGAATATAGGAGGAAATATGCAACAAAAACAGTTTCGCCAATTACGAGCAAATCCACTATTAGAGACGTTGTGTTTGATTTTACTGATGAAACAGACAACTTTAAAAACGAAATTATGGCTGATAGGAATTTCTTTGCATGGGTGGAGGGCGAGAAGGTTTTTGCCCGATATGAAGGATATGGAACGATATCTGATGTGTTGGAAAAATTGGATGAAATCCGTGTAGCTATTGGGGAATCAGATTGGTTTGAACATAGGGAATCGGTTGGAAAAGCTATCTCCCAAAACAAACCAGTACCACCGGAAGTATTAAAAGACTATCCTGACTTACAACCTAAAAGCAAAAAGCCTCCACACAATGCTGATATGGGAGGCTATAGTCAAGAGCAAGATTTGCTCTCAAAACCAGACGTTCCAATTATACATATCACAGGCAACGAAATAAGCACAACACAAAAAATATGGGAATTTAGGAATGTTATAAAGAACTATGCAAAACGCTTTTTAGGTAAGGAATATCTCAATAATGATACAAAGTGGAATTTAAAAGTTAGTGGTGATAGTGTTGATAAATTATCGGGTGGAGGTGTAAAGCTAACGGATATGCAATCGGTAGTTGTATTACCAGATTTAATAAAGAATGCTGTTCTTGCAGAGTCATATCCCGACAGATATGGAGATTATCGTATAAAATTTATTCATAGATTTTACGCACCGCTAGCAATTAGGGATACACTTTTCCGTGTGAAATTAACAGTTAAGGAGTATACAGATGAGAAAATTGGGAAGAAATTTTATTCTTTGGAGACTATTCAATTAGAAACCCCTACTGTCAATGCTCACGCACTCGAAGGCAATTCACCATCAAGTCGTGGGCGCCCAATAGGGGTTTCTAAAATAAGTATAACAGATTTACTCAAAGATGCAACTAAAAACGATGGAAGTAAATTTGTTACACCTGAAAAAAAGTCTTCTCCTCCAAAAAATGCTGACACAGGCGGATATGCACAAGACAATCCACCCATCTGGGAGCTTCCTGAAATTGTGGAGATTGCAGAGAGGATTAATAACGGCGAGTTTCCAGAAGTGAAAAGGTATCTTGAGAACGCAATGGGGAGATTCAGCCCAGGCAAGGGAAAGATATCACTCAGAGCTGATATAGCTATAGGTGAGCGGATTTCCGAAAGATCGGTAAGCAGGAAAAAGGCTGATGAGGCATTTGAGGAGTTTCAGGAAACGGTAAAAGAGGAATCCCAACTGCCTGAAAACATGCTGGTGTTCAGGAAGGAATACAATCGCAAGACCGGGAAGGTTGATCTGATTGCATACCGCAAGGATCCTACCCTTGCAAATAAGGTGTTGGCTCATGAGTTGTTTCATCTGATAGACCATTTACCGGAGTCTGCAAAGCGGGGGAATATCTTAGGGCATATTGCATCGTTAAAGAAGTATCTCAAGTCTATGATTGATGAGATTCCTACCGAACCTTCAAGAATTATCACAGGTAAAGAAAGGGGAAAGATAGCTCAAGCTGCAGCTCAGTTTGCCAAGTCGAAATATCCTGCCAATGCAGAAAAGAGGAAAGAGCTATACCAGGAGACCTATAAGAAGTTTATCCAGCGAGAGATTGAGAGGCGAGGCCTTATTACCCGTGAAGAGATTCTTGCGGAATTGAAGGCCTTGACCCAGAAATGGAAGCCGTTTGATGAGCAGGCAGACGAGAGATACACGAAGTACCGATACTTAAATGAAGAATTATATGCAGATGCAGGCAGTGTGCTCCTTAATAATCCGAAACTATTGAAAGAAGTTGCGCCGAAATATTATAAATCATTCCTTGCTTATATGAAGAGAAAGCCAGAGGTAAAGGGGGTGTATGATGAGATTCTTGGCCGTATGAAGGATAAAGGTAAGATTATCCAACATCGCATTGACCTTGACTATCAGGCATTCCAGAGAGGCCGTGAGGAACGAAAGGCTATGGATGAACGGAATAAGATTGAGCCTGAGAGCGTAGCCGATACAATCCTGACACATCTTATAGACCAGAATCATGCCAACCTGAAACAGATCAGGAAGCTGGAGCATGGGGAACACGAGGCTATTGCCAGGCAGGCACGGTTTGACCTGGAGGAGATGCAGTATATTGATTCTGAGATAGAGAATTATATCCATGAGTTTGATGCGAAGATTACCAAGCTTATGAAGCAATATGATATAACGATAGATGATGTCGGAATCTACGCAAAGACAAAGAGAATTATCAAGGAGCGTGGCAAGCTGGGTATCTTTAACCCTCGTGGCGAGACTGTGGAATATGCAAGGGAAAAGATGAAGGGATTGGTAGTTTCAATCCTTGTTTTAATGGAATTACCCAGATTTTTGCTCATCTCGATTTTTCTCAAAACTTTGCATACGTCTGTTTTTTTGTTTTCTATCTTTACCTGTAAAACATGAATAAAGATGTGCTTTATCAAAAACCACGAATGAGTTAGCAATTACACCAGCCGGTAGGTCAAAATGACACCATACCTGTTGCTTAGTTCTTACATAGTGATAAAGAAATTGAATAGGAAAAATTTGAGGATACGTTTTTGTTGGCAGGGCGAAGAGCCACCTTATTAGGTGATGTATAAAAGAGGATGGGTATCCTTTTTGTGAATTGGTGAAGATGTCCAAATACTTCCTCCCAAATTGTTGTTTTCTCTTTTAGAGGAGGAAGCATAAATAACTTGATTTTATAAGTCCATAGAAATTTTGAGAATTCTTTTGTGAATTTAAATATTTGGGAATTTCGAAGTAACCACAAAGACATGAAGTGTCAGTATCAGTGATTAGTGTCAGTCTGATACTGAAAAGTTGCTGAAGGTTTAGTTTAAAATGTTTAGGAATTTCAATGTTTTGTTGTTGGGGCAGGTTTAAAACCTGCCCCTACATCGGTGTTATAAAAAGTCGACGAAGGCCTAATTAAATGTACAAGGATTTCAATTCCGTAGGGCAACCCTTTAGGGTTGCTCTCTCCCATGTACGTTCAAGTGGCGGGAGCAAGGCTAAAGCCTCGCCCTACATCTTAAGGAAGTTTAATTTAAAGAGTTGAAGTAGGAGCGTATTGCAATACACTTCTACGGGATTTTACTTTTTATAGTATTTCATAGCCTCAGGTAATTCTTTTTTGATATCTTCTATCCTTCTTTCCGGTTCCGGATGGGTAGATAAGAATTCTGGCGGCCTTTCTCCTCCCATTTTACCCATCCTCTGCCAGAATGAAATAGCTTCCCTGGGGTTGTAGCCAGCCCTTGCCATGAGAATGAGGCCAATATGGTCAGCCTCAAGTTCGTGACTGCGGCTATACGGCAAAATAAAACCAATATTCGTACCTGCCCCATAGGCCTGTAACAATATTTGTTGTGTTTGCGCCGGCTGCTGGCTTAATGCTACCGATAAGCCAGTTGCACCTAATTGTACT
>JABWAQ010000050.1 GCA_013360945.1 Candidatus Brocadia sp. | reverse complement strand
TTTTCGTGTCTTTGCTCGTTTTTCCCTATCCCAACCCCTTCTTTCTCTTGCCCTGCCACTCCCCCTTTTTTGCCTAGCATGACTTTGACGTTACCCTGGTCATTCGGTATCTGCGGGACGGAAAGAATTCAAGGAATTTGAATGAACATTTTCACGAAATAAACAAAGGTATACGGGGAATTGCCTGCGTGATTTACGAACACGAACAACTTGTCCGAAGAATAGTTGTCGCTCTTGATTGCCTTGCTGTTGGAATCGCAGTTTATCTGCCTTGTTTCCTGCAAGAGCATCTTTCACCGTTCTTTCCTGAAGAATTGGCAGGATTGTACAGACTGCCACCTTTACAGGAATATGTGTGGTTATTTGTTATTGTCGTACCTTTATGGATTACATCGCTTTCCTATTCCGGCATGTACCGCTCTATGAGAGAGAAGAGGTTTGTCGATGTATGCTGGGGCATAATTGAAGCCTCATTGCTCTCCGTAACGGTTTTTTTGGGTATCGTCTTTTTTTTCAAATTTAAAATTATTACAAGGACCTTTATTGTCACCCTTTTTCTTTGTATCCTGGTTGCTCTTGTTGCAGAGAAATGCTTCATCCTCCTTCTTCTTCGTAATATGAGGCGAAGAGGATATAACTCCAGGACGCTTCTTATCGCAGGCTCAGGAAAAAGGGCGAGGAATTTTGCCCATGTCATTGAGACACATCCCCAATGGGGTTTCAGGATACTTGGTTTTATTGACGAAGAAGAGCGAATAGGAATGAAAGTTGGAAAACGTGAGGTGATTGGTTCGCTTAAAGACCTGGCCGGCATCCTTGATAAACATACGGTAAGTGAGGTGGTCTTTCTCCTTCCGAGGAGATGGCTTCCCAGCCTTGAAGATTCTATAAGTATTTGTGAGAAGGTTGGAGTAAAGGCAACGGTGGCAATAGATCTCTTTAATACCGCCATAGCAAAACCAGTAACGAAGAAGCTCGGTGGCATTCACCTCCTGAGCTTTGATACCACACCACACGAGGCGTTTCACCTGTTGGTAAAAAGGCTCGTGGATATTTTAGTATCTCTGGTTGCCCTTGTTTCTTCTCTTCCTGTTTTTATTATATCTGCCGTTGCAATTAAATTAACCGCACCGGGTCCGGTGTTTTTCACTCAAAACCGCTGCGGGTTATACGGAAAGGTTTTTACGCTGTATAAATTTCGCACTATGGTCGTGGATGCTGATAAGATGATCGATAAGGTCATGCATTTGAATGAAAGTAAAGGGCCGGTTTTTCATGCGAGAAACGACCCAAGGGTAACCCCCGTAGGCCGCATCGTGAGAATGCTGAGCCTGGATGAACTGCCACAGTTAATTAATGTCCTGAAAGGCGATATGTCTCTTATCGGGCCGCGCCCCCCTCTTCCTGAAGAAGTAGAAAAATATGAGCGGTGGCAGAGAAGGCGGTTGAGTTTCCGCCCCGGTATTGTATGCACATGGCAGGTAACCAACAGATTTAAGCCCGATTTTCGCCAATGGATGCAAATGGACCTGGATTACATCGATAACTGGTCATTGGGTCTCGACCTCAAAATATTGCTTAAAATATGCCCGGCGCTCTTCCGGGGTTTTATACACTGGTGTATTCAGGCGGAAAAAGGCGACAGGGTGGGTAAATCAGCCGATCAAACCCACTCCTAAATCCCGTTTCGGGGATGAACCCACCCCTGATCCCTCTCTCCCGGGAAGGGGATCAGGGGCATACGTGTTAAGTTAAACGATTGGGTTGAGTGGCATGGCATGGCATGGACAAATCATATTTCTGTATGTCCCGAACAGAGATAGTCCTTCTGTGTCATACTTGCAACACATAACGGTGGAATCCACTGAAAATATGGCCAACTACTGTCCCCCGCTGGCGGGGGTTGGGGGTGGAAAAGAAACATGAAAATACTAAAGAATTGAAAAGTGGTAAACGTGGTCGGGCTATCCAGTCCACCCCCTGCACCCCCGCCAGCAGGGGACATGACTGATTCAGCACGAATAAGGGATTAATTGTTATTTCTTAATTTAATTGTATAGGAATTTTCACCTGAAAATGAAGTCGGTTGTCTAAAAAATAAACATTTTCATGCCCTTTTGTGAGTCTTTGGCTCATGGATGTTTCATTTTATTTATGCGTGTATCAGGGTGGCACGGACAAACTCTGTTTGTCCGTGTTCGTCCTCAACTTGACCGGTATGGGGTCAGGGGTGGGTGTCGCGAAGTAATTCTCTTTGAAAAATCCATGTATTTGTTGCTTTTATAGAGGACGGGATCGGCGTTGGGTGCATTCCCGATTTTTTGTAAATCTGGTTAACCTGGTAGGGTGGGCATCGCCCACCAAACATCTCGTTCACGTTGACTATTTTTTGGTGGGCGATGCCCACCCTACTCTATATAGCAAGGCACGCCTTGCCGCTACAATTTTATACAATATACCCAGTTATGCCGTTCGTTCATTTTTTTTACAAAAAATTGGGAATACACCATCGGCGTTTTTCATGGTAATTAAGAAAGGAGGAAAGGAGAAGGGGAGAAATGAGTTAGATGCAGAAACAAGTTCAACGGTATGACGTTGTTGTATCCTGTTTCATAGGGAGTTTGTTAAATGCCGGTGTTGTTACACCGGTTATTCCGAATGTATTGCGGAATACGTACATGGTTGTATTGTAATACAAAAAAAGAGAAGGAGGAAAGTATGATTTTTTTTAGACCAAAAACCGTGGCGCTAGGGCTTGTAGCGTCTTTATTAGTTTTCGGGCAGGTAACAACTACCATTTACGCGAAACATCCTCCGGACATGAGAAAAGCCGAGGTCGTTTACGACAATGGGACATTCGGGTTGGCAAGGGTGCCCAGGGATCGTGACAAAGCTAATGCCGGTGGTATACCCAGGAAACCGCTGCCCAAAAATATGACGCAAAACAAAAAAATGCCGGGAAAGTCTGTAATGCCCCATGTGGCAAAACCCGGTACACCACATTTGACAAGGCCTTTACCGTCATATCAAGATGATACGTATCTTGGCGACCCCAATACCATTTCTGTCTATAGTGCCTATACCTCTTACACAGGGAATCTTAACAGAAGAGGTGACACCAACTGGCCGACCTTGCAGGGAGACAGTGTCTATCTCTATGTCGCATTCCATGTAGACGTTGAAACAGAGGTATTGATACAGTGGACTATAACGACTTATAGTGGGGACCCTGCCAGCTATGTTATTGGATGGGATTTTGGCGGACAAACAATCAGTCCGGACTACTGGTATTTTGCCTGGTTTCATCCAGACGGGCCTATTCTAAACTGGTACCCATACCCTAAGTTGCCATTCCCCCTGCCCAGCGGTGTGTATTATTTAGATACATATGTATATGACCAAAACAACGGTTATTCCACCCAGTACTGTGACTTGGATTATGGTTGTTGGGACAGTGATGGCGATGATATAGACGATTATTGTAATAGAATGGATTATAATGGCGATGGCGATTATGATGATTGCGTCAATCTTGGATATTATGATGGAGAAAGTTGCAAATTCAGGGTCAATGATTAACGAAAAGGAGGATTACTGTGAGAAAAAAAATAGTAATGGTATTGATGGGAGGCATTATTCCTGCTGCATTATTTGTTAACAGCGTATTTGCAGGATTTGGTGGTGGTCATAATAATCCACCACCACGTCCGCCGTGTGTCCCTGAACCTGTCAGTTGTCTGCTCTTTATCGCCAGTGGCGCTACCTATGCAGGCATACGGTACCTGCGGGCGCGGAAATCAAGGAATTTAGACAAAGAAATTTCTGGAGTCGATGAAGGTATGTAAGGCAGCAGGATAAAGATAGGGGCGAAGCATGTGCAACTCGATTATATAGGCATTTCAAACACCCCTCTCATAATCCCTCCGTTTACGGGAGGAAGCGGGGGGTAAGTTGCCGAAGGGCTAATTAAATGTTAAGGAATTTCAAACTTCTCTGCGACTGCCTTACACACCCCCAACCCCCTCTCAAGAGGGGACTAAAGAAGTCCCCTCCTGGGAGGGAATTCAAAAGAAGTCCCCTCTTGGGAGGGGATTCAGGGGTGGGTTTAACCTTATAATAAAAAGTCGCCGAAGGTCTAATTAGATTATATAGGAATTCCAAACAGATGATTTCCCCTCCAGAAAGAGAGGATTTAGGTGTGTGTTTACCAGCAAATGCTTCGCCCTTGCCCCGTGTCCCCTACCCGAAACTAAATATCAGATAACGAAATAGAAAATAAAATCACGTTTATCCCGTCTCATAACTATTAGAATTTGAAACCATGCTTGAAACATGAATGCTAATCATCCACTTATTAGTTTAAGAGATTATGTAAAGGTGCTATTCAGACATAAGTTCTCTATTATAACAGTATGTGTAATCATCATGCTAGGCGTGATTATTGGGTTGGAACTTAAAACACCGGTATATACTGCCCGTGTTACCATGCTCATCTCCGCGCAAAAGCAGACCGAATCTCCCTATTATACCAATTTGAGTGGTTCCCAAGTTCAGCAGCTTACCCCTAGTGGCATCGTAAATTCAAATCCGGTAATCAAGCGTGCGGTAAACGCACTCAAGCTTCACGAGCGTCCACCAGATTATGAGAAGCAATTTTGTTCTCCGCTCAAGGCGCGCTTGATAGATTTTAAACTCAAAAGGCAGGAATCTCATAATAGTTCACCTGTTGATGAACAGACGTACCGGTTCAGGATGGCTGTAGAAGACCTGAAAGGAAATATAGAAGTTGAACCAATACGAGATACCAATTTATTCGCAATATCGGTGAGCGATTTTAGTCCGGAAGCCGCTGCTAAGATTGCCAACGTGGTAAGCCGCTCGTATGTGATTTTCGATCTTGAGCAGCAACTGGCCGAAACCCGATTGCAATACGGGGAAAAAAATCCCATTGTTATGCAGTTAAAAAATACCATCGATAAGATGGTTCACACCCTTCATGGAGAAATACTCCCCGATATGGAAGCAATTGGTCCGGCAACTGTTAAGATTATTGAGCAGGCAGAAGTGCCTTTAGAACCTCGCGGAACAAACAAAAGAACTACCCTGCTTCTCGGCCTGATAATGTCCCCATTTTTGGGAATTATCATTGCGTTTGGTCTTGAATATATCGATCATACCATTAAGTCGCCGCAGGATATAACAACATATCTCAATTTACCACATTTAGGCTCTATTCCCAGAAACGGGTTTGCAAAAAATGGATTGATGAGAGATGTAAAACAAGGAACTGCTTCTCATCAATTCTATCAAAGACTTTCAGACAATATATGTCTTTTGATAAAAGAGCGTAACATAAAATCCCTGTTAATAACGGCATCTTCGCCCCTGGAAAGGTCTTCTGCGGTTATAGCCAATCTTGGTAAGTTTCTATCCGGCAAAACGGGTCAAACGGTAATTATCATTGATGCCAATTTAAAAACCCAGGCAACAAACAAGACCTTTAACAGTTCAGATGTCCCAGGGCTTTCGGATGTGCTTGAACGTAAAATCCCTCTCGAAGATGCGACCCAGGACATCAGTCCTCATTTAACCGTATTACCGGCAGGTGATACGCTGCTCGAACCGGCGCTCCTTTTGGAATCAGCCAGGATGGGTGACGTAATCAAGCTTGCCAAAGAAAAATACGGATTAGTCTTAATCGATTATTCGAATTTAATGAATTTGCGGGACACCTGCATCCTGTCCTCGTATTTAGATGGAGTCATTCTGGTGGTGAGTGAAGGGAAAACCAAACACCACGTCTTAAAGGAACTCATAGAATCCTTGAGTGATAAAAATGTCAATCTGTTAGGCGCCGTTTTAAACAATCGCACCTTTCCCATTCCAAAGGTGATTTATAAAAGGATATAACAGGAGTCCGCCTGCACGCTTGCATGCTTGACAGCTATCAAAAAATGACCAAAACCATTACCATGCAAAAATTAATTTCATATTTCAGTAAAGTAGGGCATTATTCCCCCTGGATACTAACGGCGGTGCTTTATGCCCCGGTATTCTTTGACCTTTATCATTCGCGATGGAAGAGTTCCGATTACACCCATGCCTATTTTATCCTGCCCGTATTCCTTTGGCTTGTATGGCGTAAACGTACCCTCTTAAGAGAACGCCTTCAAACGATTAACCCACATCCCCCTTTCTCCTCCTCAATGAGGGAAACAGAGCGAGAAAATATCCCCCGCTTGCGGGGGCGCAGGGGGTGGCTGTCCCCCACTGGCGGGGGTGCAGGGGGTGGCTATTCCCCGCCCCTGACGGAAGGGGTAAGAGTCTGTCCCGTATCTGATACGGCGGGAGGGGGTGAACTGTTGCACCCCACAAGCAATTACGTTGGTCTTTTCATTCTTTTATTTGGGGTATCTATTTTTGTTTTCGGCTGGCGTGGGGATTCTTTATTTATTGCCACACTTTCTTTACTTCCTGTTTTATATGGACTGACAACGTATCTCTATGGATCAAAATTTACAAAGGTGTTATTTTTTTTGATTCTTTATCTGATATTTCTTGCTCCTCCTTCAATTGGTATTATAGATAGCATTACCCTGCCTTTGCGATATGGTGTTTCTACTGCAACCGAGGCGGTCTTAAAATTTTTCCAATATCCCATTACAAGGGAAGGGCTTTTACTATCCATCGGCAACAATGAGCTATTTGTTGGACAACCCTGCAGCGGGTTTCGGTCTATGATTACAATGTTTTCTGCTGGTTTAGTTTATGTATTTTTAAGCAAGGCCAACTTTTCTAAAAAGGTTATCCTTGCCTCCGCCATAATCCCTCTTACCCTCCTGGGCAATCTCATCAGGATAATAATACTTTGCCTTATCACATTTTATTTTGGTGAAACAGCAGGCCAGGGATTTTTTCACAATTTTAGCGGCATCTTGATAATCGTACTTATCACCATAGGGTTGCTTGGTTTGGAATATTTTTTGGGGAAATATATGCCAAATACTTCCCGGTCGATGCCACAGGCGCTTACGGTACGGCAAGGAAACAGCAGCTATCGATATACTAATAAAAATTTGTGTATAACTCATGCATTGTTGTTATTCGCTATTATCTTCTGCTTCGGTTTCCCCAAAACAAAAGAAAAATATGAAGGACAGAATATCCTTTCTCAATTAGAAATACCTCATAATATTGGTGGGTGGCAGGGGAAGGATGTGGGACAAGAATGGAATATCGAAGATGAAAAATATTTTTATATTAGTCAGGTGCTTGAACGTGAATATATAAACGGCAATAAAAAGCTTTTTTTTATCATACTCGATGCTAAAAATTCTCACAATCCAAAAATCTGTACTGAAAATGCTGGTTTTAAGTCAACAGAGTTAAATGCCACTGAGATTCATACATCAAATGGTAAATTTAAGGCTCATTGTCTTTATACGGAAAAGAACGGTGAAGGCTATTTGTTAATTTCCTGGATTTGCGTCAATAAACAAATTGTTGATTGGGTAGGACAGAGATTAAAACTCCTCTGGTTTTCGTTGTTTGATCAAAAGGGGTCAAATTTGTTGATTCGGCTTGATATACCCTGTAGGGAAGAAAATATTGAAGACGCTTTAAATTTAGCAAAAAGTTTTATATCAGATTTTGCGCAAAATATCTCTGCAGAAACATCTGATTACGTTTTTGGGAAAAATAATGCAGAGCCATATAGTCAACGTATCACTTGGAAGTAAAAGATTAAATGAAAAATGCCGGTTTATGGAAATGGTTTGAACGTAAGGGAGTGGCTTTACGTGTCAGATTGTGCTGCTGCTATTTTAAGGATACTGGAAAATGGCAAAATCGGTGAAATTTACAATATTGGTTCAGGCAACGAGAGAAAGAATATTGCTGTTGTCAAAACAATATTGGACATATTAGGTAAGCCACATACTTTGATAGATTTTGTTCAAGACCGCCTTGGGCATGATATGAGATACAGCCTGAACTATACGAAACTACAAAAAGACCTTTCCTGGACTCCAAAAATAGATTTTGACACAGGCATTCAAGAGACAGTAAGTTGGTATAGAAACAATTCTGATTGGTTGGGGAGAAAGGCTGATTATTTAAGAAATTATTGGAAGAAGGTGTATAAGAAGTGAAGAACGTACAAACAGAAACTATCGAAAAATCGAATGGCATACTTACCAACTATCTGAAGGATAAACTCAAGGATGTACACCTGGGAGAACTATTAAAAGGTAGTTCCATCGCTTTTATTATGAGGATAATTGGTATGATATTTAGTTACATATTTACGTTAGTGATTACAAGGAATTTTGGCGCTGATGCGATGGGTGTATTTGCTCTTTCCTTTACGGCATTAAGTATCTTTTCTATTATTGGAAGACTCGGGGTTGATACGGCATTGCTTAGATTTGTTGCAGAATACTCCGCACAGGACAGATGGGATCTCGTGAAGGAAATTTATATTAAATCAATGAAAATAGTAATCCCGTTTTGCTTGATTTTGTCACTTGTCCTATACATACTCTCCCCTTACATGGCAAAATATATATTCCACAAGGAATATTTATCCCCTTATTTCAGGATTATTTCGTTTGCCGTTCTGCCGATGGTATTAATACTCATAAACTCAAATGCCCTCAGGGCGTTAAAAAAAATAAAAGAATCCTCCTTTTTCCAGAACATATCCAATTTTTTATTTGCGAGTATTATTCTTGTTGCTTTGGTATTTTTCACAAATCAATTATATATTCCCATTGTTTCTTATGTAATAGCCTTATTTTTGGGGGCGATAGTAAGTCAGATCTCATGGCAAAAAAATGCTAAATTAGGCCCAGTTGCATATAAAAAAACTACAAAATTAAAGACGGTGTTATATGTTTCATTACCTATGTTACTTTCTAGCTCAATGTTTTTTATTATGCACTGGATCGACACAATAATGCTTGGAATATTAAAAACCGAGGCTGAGGTAGGAGTTTACAACATTGTTTTAAAAGTAGCCACACTTACAAATATCACGTTGGTTGCAATCAACACAATAGCTGCACCAAAGTTTGCAGAATTTTATAGTAAAGGGGATATGGCAGGGCTGGGAAAAACTACCAGGCAGTCAACAAAACTAATCTTCTGGACGTCTTTTCCCACCTTGATTGTTATTTTTCTCTTCCCATCGCTTATACTAGGGATCTTCGGAGAAGAATTCAGGGCAGGAATTTATGCCTTGTTGTTTTTAACCTTTGGACAGTTTATAAATTCCATATCTGGTTCGGTTGCACTTATACTTCAAATGACTGGAAAACAAAAGGTTTTTCAGAACATCATGTTAATTGCGACAGTAATTAATGTCATATTAAATGCTATTTTAATTCCTAGATATGGAATAGATGGAGCTGCTTTTGCCAGCATGATAAGTGTGATATTTTGGAATCTAGCATCCGTTTTTTATATAAAACAGTATTTAAATGTACTGACAGTGTATATACCCATAATAAATTATAAAAATATTTGAACCGATGAACACGCACAGAGAAATGAAATCTTTTCTACGTCGATACAATAATTGGAACTGGAATTGGAACCTTGATTCTGCCCTTCGATACGAGAAGGCTATTTCATTAATCAATAAAATAAAACCCATTACTATTGTCGAAGTAGGATGTGGCAGCAGAGGAATATCTGCTTACTCTAGATACCCTAGTTTTGGAGTTGATATAGCTTTTAATGAAGCAATCGACTCTGGTTTACAAAGACGGATCAAGGCTTCAGGTACTGCGTTGCCTTTTCGGAATAGAAGTGTGGATTTTGTAATTTCGGCAGATATGTTAGAACATGTAAATACTACGATGAGAGCCGCTGTTATTAAAGAAATGTTCCGTGTAGTGAAAGATAATGGTGTGGTTTATTTGGCTGTTCCGGTTGGCCAAGAGTCTGAGTATGCTGACCGCAAAGTAAATAATGCCTATATGCGTAAATATGGAATATCGCATCCCATGTTATGCGACCATATAAAAAACGGGCTTCCTCAAGTCAGAGAAATCATAAACGTGGTGCAAGAAGAAACTAGGCATAAAGATTGGAAGGTGAAAGTCGCGGACAATACTCCAATTAAGCTATGGGAATTGACATTGATGTTATTCGGTGTTGAGAGTTTAATACCGGGACTGCGTCATTTTCAGCGGCCTTTGCTCAAATCAATCTATCCCATTTTAAGGAAAATAAAAAGTAAGCAAAACTACCGAATAGTTGTTTACGCATCAAAAAATATGGAGTCATAAGGATCATGTTGTCAATTGGATTAACATTATTGTCTTTAGGAGGTTGGGTGGGTGGAACGATGAAAAAAATTAACAAGGTTTTCTTCTTACTAATATCAAAGAAGAAAACCTTGAAACAAAAAGGCAATCTGGCACTCGCTTATATTCAATTTATTGCTAGAAGTTCTTACCTTTTAAGTTATCCGGTTAAAATGAGATTAGATCCATCCAATTATTGCAATATACATTGCGAACTATGTCCTACTGGAACGAAAGCGGAAGGCAGAACACAAGGTTTTATGAGTTTTAGTACATTTAAGAAAATTGTCGATGAATGTGGCGCATATCTTTGGGAGATAGGTTTGTTTAACTGGGGAGAACCTTTGCTGAATAAAGAAATCTTTAAGATGGTAAAATATGCAAAAGGAAGAAAAATAGACGTAAACATTAGTACTAACCTGAATTATTTCAATGATGATATATGCGTGAAATTGATCGAGTCTGGCTTAAATAAATTAATAATCTCTTTACATGGAGCATCTCAGGAATCCGTAACTAGATATCAAAAGGGTTGTAATTTTCAATCAGTGATTAAAAATATGGAGAAGATTGTTAGCATGAGGGAACGACTAGAAAGTAAAACCCCCTTTATCCAATGGCGTTTTCTTGTTAATAGATACAATGAAAATGAAATTGAAAAAGCCATGGAACTTTCTAAAAACCTGAAAGTTGATAAACTGGAATTAGGACAATTTAGATGTGATATGGGTAAGGAAATATTACTAACCAAAGAAGAACAACATAAAAATGTAGAACATTGGTTACCTAAGAACAAAAAAATATCAAGACATGTTTATCCAAAGGTGGAAGGAAAGGAAGTTAAGAATATTTGTAAATTGATGTGGTTTGAATCTAATATCCACCCAAACGGTTCTATATCCCCATGTTGTGCTGTTTGGGATGAACAGTTTGATTTTGGCAATATAAATGTTTCGTCTTTCAGAAAAATATGGAATGGTGAAAAATATAAAAATGCTCGCATGATAAGTAGTAGAAATAGGGTTGCTGTTGAAAGGGAAAAAGGTCACGTTTGCAATATCTGTATAAAAAATGGTGGACTCTTTACATAGTCCAAGTAATTTGGAAAACAAACGATGATGATTGTTATTGCCGGTAATCAACCAATAACCGCCAGAAAAAAAAGACATTCATAATTTATCCGGAAGGGAATAAGAAGCGACAAAAAAGCATTATTTAACTCATGAGGTAGATTTGAGTTTGACGATTAAATTTTATAAGAAATCGTATGGAAAGTAAAGAATTTGGAGTTGTGAAATGATCAACCGTCTCCCATCTTTTTTTGTTATTGGCGTACAGAAGGCTGGAACAACCACTTTGCATGATTGGTTGACACAACAACCTAGTATTTGTTTGCCGAAAATAAAAGAAACCCATTTTTTTAGTCATAACGACAGGTACAATCGTGGTATTAACTGGTATTTGAAGCAATTCCCCAAGTGCAAAGAAACAGTAATTATGGGTGAGGTTGATCCTGAGTACATCTTTCATGAAAAAGCACCGTTACGAATTCGAAACCTGATAGAGTCACCTAAATTTATATGTATTTTTAGAAATCCCATTGAACGGGCTTATTCACACTATCTTTGGTCTGTAAGGCGTGGACAAGAAACTCTATCCTTTCCAGAAGCTCTCCAAGAAGAGAAGAATCGACGGGCAAAAAGTGACAAACATTATTTAACTTACCACAGTTACATGGAAAGGGCGAAATATTGCGAGCAAATAGCGAAATATATGCAGATTTTCCCAGATGCTCGTTTTCTGTACATAAAATTTGATGATTTGTTTAATGCCGAAACCTACAAAGCTACTTATGCACGTATCTGTGAATTTTTAGAATTACGATCTAAACCGATTTGTCCGGATATATCAAAAAAGAGCAACCAAGCGAGTAATCCGAGATCTACACGTTTAAGAAATTTTATTTATGGACATTCTTCTTTTAAAAAAATTATTGGTTCATTTATACCTTCAAAGCAACTAAAATTAAGATTAGCGCTTTTTTTCGATGGGCTAAATCAATCTCCCATTAAAAACAAATATGAATATCCTCGGCAATATATTCCAAATGATGTTTGGGAAATTGCAAATCATGAGGTTTTACAACTTGAGGTTCTGACTGGTTTAGACCTGCGCGATTGGATAGATAAAAGGGGTAATTTTATACAAAAACCCGAAGGGAGATTTTGTGGCACAACAAAAAAGACTGGATAGATATATCTTATTAATATCCAAAAAGGTAAGGTCGATTATTTTTGGTTTAAGGCCAAGTCCAATCAAGGGAAGATTTGCAGGGCCAAGGGTTTTGATGAATAGTATACCCAAAGCTGGAACCAATCTACTTGAAACTTGTTTGAATAGATTTCCTCTCCTTAGAAATGCAGGATACAGTACTTTAAGGGGATGGCAATTCATTGATGACGTTACACTCAAAAAAATTAGAAACATTAAAAGGGGACAGTTTTTTAGTGCGCATCTTCCAGCACATGCTCCTTTGCTATCTCTTATGAAAAATGAAGATATAAAAGTATTATTGATGATTAGGGATCCTCGTGATATTGTTGTTTCTCACTTTAAATATGTAACTTCTATTGACACAACACACCGAACACACAAATATTTTGCCTCGTTGCCTGATGATGATTCACGACTTATGGCAACTATTTGTGGTGTAGAAGGACTTGTTTCTCCAATAGATGAAGTTTTATCAAAATTTGAAGAATGGTTGGATAGGGAAAATGTTTTGGTTGTCCGATTTGAGGATTTGATTGGGAGCCAAGGCGGCGGCAACAACTCAAAACAGCTTCAAGTTGTAAATTCGATTGCAAGACATTTGGGCATTAAGCTTGACGATAAACACACACAGGAAATTAGTGAAAATGTTTATTCTACAAAAACCATGACTTTTAGGAGTGGAAAAATCGGCAATTGGCGAAAGTTTTTTAAAGACAAACATATCAACGTTTTCA
This sequence comes from Candidatus Brocadia sp., assembly GCA_013360945.1. GTDB lineage: Bacteria > Planctomycetota > Brocadiia > Brocadiales > Brocadiaceae > Brocadia. The sequence goes on along the minus strand of JABWAQ010000050.1, from coordinate 12,776 downwards.
AAGAAAGAGCAGGTGAATTGCTTGTGAAATACGGATACGAGAAAAATAAAGAATGGCAATGATTTTTGCGAGCTTATGATTTGATACTTCATGTTAGCAAAAACTCGTGAAGAAATATTATGAAAAGATCGATTCGTTTGCCTAATTTTATCGTTGTAGGGGCCCCAAAGTCAGGCACAACTTCATTGTTTTACTATCTCAAACAACACCCCGATATTTATCTTCCTGTGCGAAAAGAATTGCATTATTTCTCGTATGAATATTTAAAAGAGAATACAAAGGGTCCTGGTGATAAGGATGTGCTTTCGTCCTTATGTGCAAATAGGAGGGAATATGAATCACATTATATTGAGGTTAAAAATGAAAGAATGATTGGAGATATTTCGCCTTCATACCTTTATTATTGTAATGTAAGCGGACGCATTCTTTCTGAGTTAGGGAAAATAAAGATTGTTATGGTGCTGAGGAATCCCGTAGAGAAGGCATATACACAATATATGCATTTAATTCGTGACAATCGTGAGACGTTGCTATTTTATGATGCCTTGATGGAAGAGCAAAAAAGAATGCTGGCGGGATGGTCTGACATCTGGCGTTATGCTGAAAGTTCTCTTTATGCTGAAAGAGTTAATAAATATATTTCGATTTTTGGTCCCGATAATGTCAAATTTATCTTATTTGATGACTTTGTAATTGCACCTGATGAGGTTATGCGTAGCCTCTTTAAATTCCTCAACGTCGACGCAGACGTTCATTGCGATACATCAAAGACGTATAACAGAACTGGAACTCCAAAATTTAAAATGGTTTCAGATTTTTTTGCGAAACCAAATCCCGTGAAAACAATTGTTAAAAAAATCATCCCTGAGAAGTTGCGAATTCCTACGCGTTTGGCTTTACTTGACTGGAATACAGGAAAAAAGAATTCCATGGACAGGAAATCCAGAGAATATCTGATTAAATATTTTAGCGATGATATAGTTGATCTGAGTAAAATTCTTGGCAACAAACTCTGGTGGTTAAATGGTTGATAATATCTACTCCAGTACTTCAAATCCATTAGTATCGATTGTAATAGTAAACTATAACGGAAAACATTTTCTTGCAGATTGTTTGAATTCTATAAAAAAATACGCAACCTTACCCCATGAGGTAATTATTGTTGATAACGCCTCCACAGACGGAAGTTGTGAATACCTTCAGAAATATTTTCCAAATGTCAATCTGATTTCAAGTACCAAAAACCTTGGATTCGCAGGAGGCAATAACTTTGGAGCAAAAAAAGCGACGGGCAAATATCTTTTATTGCTGAATAATGACACTGTTTTATTAACTAATATTAAGATTGCAATATCTGAATTTGAGAAAGATGAACAACTTGGGGTGTTAGGGTGCAAATTGTTATATGGTAACAAAAGCACCCAACCCTCCTATGGGTATGAGCACACACCCTTGAGTTTACTATTTTCATGGCTTGGATTATCTAATCTGATTAAGGTTCCTAAATTATTAAAACGCGTTGAAATTGACGAGGCGAATTACAGAATCCCTCAACATGATGTTGCATGGGTTTCAGGGGCTTTCTTAATGACAAAAACCACACTTTGGCATCAACTGGGAGGAACAGACGAACGATATTTTATGTATATTGAAGATGTAGATTTTTGCAGATGTGTGAGAGATTTGGGTTTTCGAGTAGCTTATATCCCTAATGTGGAAATTATACATTACGAGGGCGCTGGAAGAGAGTGGATAGGCCCAAGGGCACTTGAATGGTCCATGCGTTCATATATCATCTATACACAGAAATATTCTGGTATTTTTTGGGCATGGTTTGTCCGTATTGGTCTAAGCATTATTATGTTGTTACGCGTACTGGCCTATTTTCTCATAACAATACTAAAAAAATCCACTATTTGCAAAGAGAAGAGAATAGGTTATCTCAGGGCTGTGTTTCAGTTGTTAGTGAAAGGCACCAGATTGTGATTCACATTCTTTTTGTCCATCAATCGGCAGAGATGTATGGATCTGATAAGGTCTTGTTGTCTCTTATTGAAGGTTTAGATAAACAGTTCTTTAATCCAATAGTAATTCTTCCACGTGATGGACCTCTATTGGTTGCCTTACAAAAATTGAATGTGACAATTTATGTAATACCATTGGTAATAATTAGTCGTGTAACATATTCAATAAAGGGAATGGTGTGTCTCCCTTTAGAAATTTATCGATCTATGAGGGCACTCAATCTTGCACTAAAAGGAGTCAAAGTGGATATAGTCCACTCCAATACCGTAGCAGTATTGTCTGGTGCTCTTTGGGCAAAGTGGGGAAAAATACCACATATTTGGCATGTTCATGAAATGATAGTACACCCAAACCTTGTAAGACGTTTATTTCCATTATTGCTAAAAACATTGGCAAATCGTGTAGTGTGTAATTCTACTGCTACCCAACAATTACTTCTTAATTTCCAGCCCAATCTGGCAGTAAAATCAATTGTTATTAAGAATTGTCTGGAAAGAATTGAACCGATGGATCAAAAGGCTGTTTTTACATTGCGTAACCAATTAAATATTGGTGCCAGTGATGTGTTGGTTGCATTGGTTGGTCGTATTAATCGGTGGAAAGGTCAGGGATTATTAGTAGATGCAGCTAGTATTCTCTGGGAAAAGGGCATAAGGAATATCCACTATCTTATTGTAGGTAGCCCACCGGATGGTCGGGAACATTTCAAGAACAATCTATTGGCTAAGGTTTCGGTTTCTCCTGCCAAGGCGAAAATAACCGTTATGGATTTCAGAGAGGATATCTATAATATATGGGATGCTAGTGACATTGCTGTTGTACCCTCAACAGAGCCTGAACCTTTCGGAATGGTCGCTCTTGAGGCAATGGCGGCAGGAAAGCCAGTTATTGCTGCCGCTCACGGAGGGATAAAGGAAATAATAGTGGATGGTGAAACAGGGTTATATTTTGCTCCTTCCAGCGCCGAAGACTTGGCTAACAAAGTTGAGGATTTATCAAAACAGCCTTACAAGCGGGAACAGATGGGGAGTAAAGGAATGGAAAGATTAAAGAGCTTTTTTAATCATGAAAATTATGTTTTAGAATTTTCCCGTTTTTATGAGAAGGTCTTAAGTAACACATTATGAAAGAAATAGGCCAAATCTCTTGTGCCCCGATTGAACAAACGAGACTGCTATCAATACATTCCTTTGTCCTTTCACTACTTTTGGTAGGGTCAGAATTTTTAGGACCGGGTTATATATATGCCGGCATGGTTGTATATCTTTTCCTTCTTGTCCTACTTAAGAAAGCGCTTATTTACAAAGGAGTCATTAAGATAGTTTTTATTCCCCTTCTGTTAATATATCTTGGGTTAATTGGTTTTGTTTCAAATCCAATGTATCTTGCACTTAAAGATGGCTGGTACTATTCCAATATAATCGTACCCATATTATTTGGATACTTTATTGCAGAAAAAACTAATCAATTTAAAGCATTATTTCAAGTATTCATTATATGTGCTGTTGTTGCCTCTGGACTACATGTGATGAAATTCGTCAAGAATCCGGTTGAACAGTTTGCAATGGTAGCAGATATTAGGACGGAATATGGAGGTGGCACATTCTTGTCGGTTATCGGTGTTTCTGTCATTTTACTTTCAAAATACTATTCGATCAGGGTTTTCCGTAGGAAATTATTTGAAAATACTGCTTTTCTGCTCTGCTTCGCGTCTTTGATACTATCTTTTTCAAGGACATATTGGATTTCGACTGTAATAATGGTTTTTATGGGGATTATTGGCTTAAAGAGAATAAAATATATATTTTTTTTAGCATGCATTGTGGTGGTATTTTTCCTTTTTTTTAGGAATGGTACAAAAAATCTGAACATTGAGAAAGGAACTATTGCATATAAGTTTGCTCATTCTTTGGAAGAGATTATGCCATCTGATTATTATATTCGAGGGGATATTGCAAAAGATTGGCGTGGATATGAGACATTTCACGGTTTTCAGAGTTATCTGGATGGAAGTATATTTAATCTGATATTAGGACATGGGTTTGGAAAACTCGCAGATATGAAAACTTTTATGCTTCTTGGGAGTGAAAAGATTCGATATATTCCAATATTACATAATGGCTATATTTTTGTACTTTTGAAAACAGGCATAGTCGGACTTATATTATATTTTTTGTATATCGTCAAATTCATTCGTCTGGGTCTGCAAGCGTCCAGGATGTCAGATAGCCGTGTTTTATTTGCAGGAAGGATCATTGTAGGCTTAGGTGTAGTTTTTCTCTTTACCACTTATGTAATATGTGGCATGTTTAATAAAAGCTCGTTATTTTCAGCGATGGTGTTGTTGGGAAGCATGGTTGGATTTTTGGATAAAAACGAAGAGAGAAATTGTGATATTGAAAAAATATAAATTAAAGAAGATAAGAATAGTTTGTTTTTTTGGAAGTATTTTTATAATATTTTTTACATGTTCTTCGTCACTATTGAAGGCCGTTGAGAAAGATGTTCCCACTAATTGGCCATGGAGAGGAGTTGTTTTAAGTTCTACTAATAATATACCTGAAGACATATCACCTCTTGTTCACCAATTAGATGTCAATTCTGTACGAGTAACACTGAAAGTTAGAGACTTTGCCAAAAGGCAAAATCTCGATCCAAGAACTGCATGGGAAAAAAATCTTCAATGGGCTGATTCGATGTTGGATGCATGCAAAAAAAACGGTATAGTAGGCATAATCAGCTTACACCAGATTCCAATAGATCCCACTTTAAATCTGACTCAGGATTCACCTGGTTTCTGGAATGATCCTCAACAACTTTCTGAAGCCATACGACTTGCAGGACTATTAGCAAACCATTTTAAAGATAGAGGTTGGGAATTGGGCGCTTACGAATTGTTAAGTGAACCAGTACTGCGTGACGGAAAATCGATGAAAATTCCTCCCCAGTGGCCTCAATTGATGCAGATGATAATTAAAGAGATAAGAAAGTATGATTCTCAAAGGTGGATAGTTGTAACTCCAGGGCCTGGGGGGTTGCCAAAAGGATATAAGGAATTTAAGCCTTTGGCATTTGAAAAAATAGTATACGGCGCTCATATGTACGTCCCTCATGTTTTTACTCACCAAGGAATAGGTGGCCGAAAGAGAGGCTTTACCTATCCAGGAATGATAATCTATACTTACTGGGATAAACAAGCACTTATAAACTATTTGAAAGAGTTAAGGTCTTTTCAAGAGGAATATGGGGCTTTTGTCTGGATAGGTGAATTTGGTGCGGTTCGGTGGGCTGACGGTGGCGAACAATATCTCCTGGATCTTACAAGTATATTCAATCAATATGGATGGGGATGGTGTTATTTTGCATATAAAGGATATCACGGTTGGAACCCTGACTATGATACGAATTTTTCTACGGATGACCCGAAAGATTGGAAATGGCACTATGTCGGGAAAAAGTCCACTCGATGGACTACATTAAAAAAAATGTTTAACGAAAAAACAAAATAAATCCGTTATCCATAACTAAAAACATTCTCAAAGGTTTTTTTGAAAAAACGAAATAACTGAATGGTAAAGAACGGGAAAAAACTGAAAATAATGCTCATTGGCTCACGCGGAATTCCCTGTACCTATGGTGTATTTGAGACCTTTGCAGAACGACTCGATAAAGAGTTGATTGAGTGTTGAACACATCATAACTGTTTGCGGCCAGAATGATGAATGTAAGAATGGCACTTATGAATTTTACAAAGGAGTCGAATATCTCAATTTCAGAGGCAAAGAAGTCCTTACAGAAATAGGAATGTGTTGTGCTAAAAATAACAAAGTTTACAGCAATGTTAACTCCAGCAGACAGATATCGCCACACACATGTAAGATTTAAGGGAAATGTGCTCCGCTTTGTTGTACAGTACGAAACCAAATTTGAAGGGAAGTGGTTTCCTGTGGTAAGATATGATACAGAACATGGGTTTGCTCATCGTGATCTTTTAGATATAAATGGTAATAAACAAAAGACGCCTCTGTTTACAAAAGATTATAATGAAGCTTTAACCTTTGCTGAATATGATATTAAATCCAATTGGAAAATGTATAAACAAGCCTTTTTAGGAGATGTCAAAAATGAAGGCACAAAATAATGAATTTTTTCATAAGAATTCTGAGCTGAGCATGGAATTCAGCAAATATATCCTGGAACATCCCGAAATTGAAGAACTTCTGACAGAAGAAAAGACAATTGTCTTTCTGCCAGAATTCGATCCCGAACTTAAAGAATTTAATCTAAAGATGGCAAAAGATATTGAAGCAGAGGGGGAAAAAGTGCTTTATGTGAGAATAAAACAGGTGTTTCCAAAGATTTCCTCACGACTGGTCGGGGTTGAAGTTGAGTAATATCAGACAATATCATGAAAAAGAGTCAAAGAAATTAAAAATTGTGATCATCGGCTCACGTGGAATTCCTTGTACCTATGGTGTTTTGAGACCTTTGCAGAACGGCTCGCTGTAGAATTGGGCTTAAGGATTGATGAGAAGAACTAAGTGGGTGTAATAGAATAACGTTTGCATCTTGCTACGTAACGCTTATATTATTACACCCCCTAAAGTTATACCATAGGCTTTATCCCAATAGTTGTGTATACTATAGTACCTGAAAATTACAGTCGGACGCAGATAAACGCTGATTTACACTGATCTTTTAACAGAATGTATAATACTATGGAAAAGATAGTTCTCAATGGGTGTCAGGAAAAGAGTGAAAAGGTCATAAGTTTATGTAAATTTTAAAAATGGTTTAAATACGGAGGTGATAATACATGGCTGAAGTTACAATTAAGATACCAAAGGATATAAAAGACCTTATTGCGGATACAAGCGAAACAATTTATGTAGAAGCTATAAAAGAGGTTGCTCGCAAGAGAATGTCTTCTGCACAAAAACGTCTTAAAGAACTGAGAAAGAAAATTGCAATATATGAGGCAAAGCATGGCAAATCATTTGATGAATTTTCAAAGAAAGTCCCTGGAACTGTTAAAGGGCATGACGACTGGATTGAATGGTCATATCTGGTCAAGGTTGCGACTGAATTAAACAGAAAAATTGACAAACTCAGAATTCTCATTGGATAATGCTAGATACCAATTTTAAAAATATTGTAAGCAAATACCTGGATATATCAGAAGAAGAACAGATATCTAAGTTAAAGGCAAAATTAACACTTTTTGATGGGTCAATCTTGTGGGTCAGAGAGGTATGGACAAAAGAGAAGATTGAATCATATAGTTATTACTGGTTGCGGCCTGATGAGAGCGTAACTATGGGTTGGGACAATGCCCCGTATCATAAAGAAGTAAATTCTTTTCCACATCATAAGCATTTGAGTAGCAAGGTTGAGCCTTCGAATGAAAGGAATCTCAGTGAAGTGCTGAAATTTATTCGAATTTTCTTACGGTAAACTATGAAGATTGCTCACATTGTCCTTAAAGGTATCCTCCCTACCTTGAGGAATGGAAAAACGCCCTGAGGGTGAAAGTACATGGCTTAAAAAGAAAGGCTACAGGAATTTGAGAGGAGATATCAGATGCTCACGCAACATTTTGTCTCTCGCTATGAAAATGATGAATTTGAAGAGACTATGGATTTTGTGGAATGGATTGGTGAGTCCGGATTATTAAAATGTTTAAGAGAGAAGGCAGAAACAATAAGAGATATCCAATTTGCGAATTGAAGACTATTTTCTTCAGCAGTTAAAGATTTAGCCAACATCCTTAAAGAAATTGAATTACTTGTCAAATTCTAAGAGCAACAAAAGGGGCGCATCTTAAATAATAAATATTGATATTTTCTACTACGTTACTATGACGATTTCCGGCCAATTTTTATGACATAAATCCTAAAATAGGGCGCAGATAAAAAGGATATTTACACTATATAAAGATTTCACTAGAAGGGAGCAGGAGATGCCAACGGTAAAACAAATTAAACATCCTTACGTTATCAAGAAAAAAGGTGTTCAAGGCGGTCGGGCAGTTATAACAGGAACTCGCATTCCGGTAAGCACTATTATTTTGTGGTATAAGACAGGAAAGGAAATATATGAGATTTTGGATATGTATCCACAACTTACCCCATCACAGATACATGATGCGCTATCCTACTTTTATGATCACAAAAAAGAGATAGAAGACGAAATGGCGCTTATACGAGATGAATCTACCTGGCAGAAACGCTATCCGCCAGCGAAAGGAATTGTTTGCGCATCAAATAGCTGATGGAAAAGATTAAAATATACACCGATGAAGATGTTGCTATCTCAGTCTGTAAGGCACTAAGATTGAGAGGGTTTGAGGCATATGCAACGGTAGAAAAAAGTAGATGCGAAAGTACGGATGAAGAACAATTAGAGTATGCTACTTCTATGGGAGCGATTCTTTTAACCCATAATGTTCAGGATTTTCCCAGGATACATTACGAGTTCATGAAGAAGGGCAAGCATCATGATGGAATTGTTGTGGCAAAGCAAATATCTGTCGGAGAAGTGCTTAAAATCCTCTTACGTCTTGCATCAACCTTATCGGCAGAAGATATGAAGGATAGGCTCGAATATTTGAGTAATTGGTAATACCTAACGAGACGATGCATTTTAAAATCTAGTATATTGAGACAGCAATTAAATAATTGAAATGTGAAGCGCATTGCAATTTGCCTTTACAAATCTTCCAATAAAAATTACCCAAATCACAAGGCCAATCTTCTCCTGACAAATTTTTGAAATAAGTACTCAACAGACAAAACGAGTGTCCTATACCATAAGGAACCGAAGGTGAAACCAAATAAGAAATTAAAAATTGTGGTCATCGGTTCACGAGGAATCCCTTGTACCTATGGTGGTTTCGAAACCTTTGCAGAACGGCTCGCTGTAGAATTGGTTGAACGGGGCCATAGCATAACCGTTTACGGTCAATACGAAGAAGGAAAAAACGTCATCCATGAATCCTATAAAGGTGTTGAGTGTCTTAATTTAAGATCCCCGGCAAAGAAGGCTTTTCAAAAACCTATACTTTCTCTTAAATCAACATTCCATTCGATAAAACTTAAGCCTGATATTGCGCTTTTCTTGGGAGTTTCTGCTGCTCCTTTTTGTTTTATCAACCGGCTGGCAGGAATGAAAACAGTTATTAACCTTGATGGACTGGAATGGAAGCGAACAAAATGGAGTTGCCTCGGGCGTTTTTATCTGCGCATCTCCGAATGGCTGGCAACAAAGGCATGCCATGTGATTGTAGCGGATTCTCAAGCCTTAATTGACATATATCGAGGGTTGTATTCTATCGATTCTGTATTTATCCCTTACGGTGCCGATGTTTTAACATCGGTTCCGAGTGATGCACTAAACGACTTTGGTCTTGAACGGGGTAAATATGTTCTTCAATCCTGTCGTCTTGAACCAGAAAATAATGTCCATTTGATAATTGAGGCTTATCTGAAATCAAAAATGGCGATGCCTCTCGTTATTTTAGGTGATGCGCCGATGGGTGATAAATACAAAGAAAAACTTCGTCTTATGGCTAATGGTAAAGTACGATTTTTAGGAGCCATTTATGGCCCAGCATATAAACAGATAGTAGCACACTCCGGACTTTATGTCCATTCACACGAGGTGGGCGGTACAAATCCCTCATTATTAGAAGCTATGGCTGTAGGAAAGGCCCCGCTGTATCTTGATGTCACTTTTAACCGCGAGGTTGCAGGGGAAGTGGGATTCCCATTTCCAAAGGATGCTGCTGTTCTTGCAACGCACCTGGATAACTTACTGCAGCGACTGGATGAAGTACAAGCCCGTGCTGACCAGGCACGGAATATTATCAAAGAACGGTACTCATGGTCATCTGTAGTGGATGCATATGAAAAGATGTTCTATGGAATGATAAGAAACGATTGATAGCTTACATCTCTATTTTGGTATCTCGACGGCCTCCATCTGGACGACTATATCCTCGCCGATTTTGTGGATGGGGATCAACGCCTGATTAATTTTTATGTAAGTTATTATGTCTCCCAACGCAAGGGTGAATCGGTGCATCCCCCCCCGTTCCTGCTTCCCTGGCAGTGACTGGAAAATTACCAGCCTGACCAAACACACCTTATTGGTAATTCACCGCAAAGGCGCAAAGTGCGCAAAGGTAGTATTATTAGAAAGTACATGCTGAAAATTCCTGAAGGACCTTGTGATTTACTTATGTGCAGTCGTCCCGTATGGGGCGTCTCTACGGGATATTTTGTCTCTTATATAAAGTCTTTTCTTTGCGTCCTCTGCATCTTTGCGGTGGGCTGAACAGTTACCAGCAATGCGGACGCATTATCACCAATGAGTATCTGGTGAAGTGGTTTATCTTCCAGGATGCGATTACGAAGAACCGCACCGATGGCGCTATGGTGCGCCTGATCACGGAAATCAAGCCGGACGAAGATTTTAGTGGCGCTGACAGGCGGCTCAGTGACTTTGTCAGGACACTTAACCCTTATCTTGCTGCACACATTCCCAACTAAATAAATGTTTGATTCCCAATATAATTTGTCGAACTAATCTTGAAAACAAGTCAGATGAAAGACCCCCCTATGACAGTAACAATGCTGTCTTAATTGTATTCCAATCGACCCTTAAAGTCTTAAACTTTTCTTTGAAATCTCCTTGAATTTCCTGAACGTAAGCATATACTGAAGTCACTCGCATGCCTATATTATATGACATAGCAGTACACTTGCTTTAGAAAGGGGGAAATGAATTTTGAAGAATTCGAAAAAATTGCAAGGATAAAACTTTACCGAAAAATTCCTATAGTTTTGATGTAGAAAAAGATTTCTGGCAGTAGGAAGAATCCGAGACATTAAAAAAAACACTACGAAGAGATTAAAAAATACCATTTAATGCGGCGGTAATTATAAATGGCTGAAGTTACTGTCAAGGTACCCAAAGAGATAAAAGACCTCATTGCTGATACGAGTGAGACAATTTACATAGAGGCTTTAAAGGAAGTCGCACGCAAAAAAATTTCTTCTACCCAAAAGCGTCTTAAAGAGCTGAGAAAGAAAATTGCAATATACGAGACGAAGTATGGTAAATCTTATGAAGAATTTTCAAAGAAAGTGCCCAAAACTGTTAAAGGACACGATGACTGGATTGAATGGTCATATTTAGTCAAGATAACCACTGAGTTGGCAAATAAAATTGAGAAACTTAGACTGCTCATAGGAAAATGATAGATACTCATTTTAAAAAGAGAGTTGGCAAACATTCGGATATTGTTTAGTCCATAGAAAGACTTGAAATATCAGAAGAAGAGCAGATATCTAAGGTAAAGGCAAAATTATCACTTTTTGATGGAACAATACTGTGGGTGAAAGAGGTGTGGTCAAAAGGTCAGATGGAAGCTTATAGTTATTACTGGTTGCGACCAGACAGTAGTGTAATTATCGGTTGGGACAATGTCCCCCATCATAAGGAAATAAATTCTTTTCCACATCATAAGCATATGGGTAACAAAGCTGCGCCGTCAAGTGAAAGAAATCTCAATGAAGTACTAAGGTTTATTAAAATTTTCTTACGGTAAGGCGGTGATTGTCACAAGGGTTGGTGCTTTAGCTGAAATTATACAGGAGAAGAAAACGGGTCTCCTGTTTGAATCAGGAAATGCCGAAGACCTTGCTTTAAAGATGAACTGGATGATTGAAAATGAGAATGCCTGTATTGAGATGGGTAGGAATGCACGCAGGAAATTTGAATCAAAATACACGGCAGAAAAGAATTTCCAAATATTGACGGACGTTTATAAAATAGCGTTAAATAAATGCATCAAATAAACTTTTGACAATACGGACATAATTTAAAGGAGAAGGATTATGGATAAAAAGAGTGTAACATTATTATTACCTAAATCATTATTAAAGAAGGCTGAAGCAATAGCAGCGAGCAAGGAGAAATCACTCAGTGAGCTTATGAAAGAGTCTCTCGAAGAAAAGGTTCGGGAAGTTACAGGATATGGAAAAGCAAGGGAAAGGCAATTAAATCTTCTCAAAAGAGGGTTTGATCTAGGGACAAAAGGAAGTATGACTATCTCAAGGAAAGAACTTCATGCCAGAAGGTAAAGTATTTATAGACACCAATGTTATAATTTATGCATATGATACATCTGCTGGCGCTAAGCATGAAATTGCCAAAGAAATCTTAACGGATTTATGGAATTCTGGACTGGGTGTTCTAAGTACTCAGGTACTGCAAGAATTCTTGTAACTATTCAGCGTAATATTGCCCGCTATCGCTACGAGCAGGCAAAATCAGGCAATTCACCGCGAAATACCATCTGTAATGCCTGGCTTAAATTTACCCCTTGTTTTCGACAGGTCGAGAGATAACTACGGATGCGACAGAAGATCTTCGCTCCGTCCAGAGAACAAAAACAACCAGATATCTTCTGCTGAACCTTCGTCATCCTGATATCATTTTCGGCCAAATTATTCGCGAAGGGGACGTTTTTATTGTCCATAAATCTGAGCACACCACCCTCATACTCCCGTAAACGTTCCAGGAGATTCCGTGCCTTTGTCCTTTTTACTCGCCCCCTTTTCCCCTTACGGTTCGTTTCATCAGGGGGAGGGCGTGCCTTGAAGTATGGAATACCTGAGTGGTTGTAAATACCACCTTTGCGAGCCTAAATCCTCGTAGAGAAGTTTGTACCTATGCGTATACCATGG
>JABWAQ010000145.1 GCA_013360945.1 Candidatus Brocadia sp. | reverse complement strand
CCTTTCAGTTTCTTTCTGCGCATGACAAACTTTCTCACCTTCATCTCTATATAATTCCTGACTTTGTTGAAGGTGCTGTTGCTGTTGCCTATCCTGAAGTAATTCACCCAGCCCCTGATTATTGCATTGACTGTTTGTATCACTTCTTTGAATGGCTTGTTCCAGTTTGCCTTGAGCGCTGCCTTTATCTTCTTGCCGATTTCCTGCCGTTTCTTCTTACGGGGTGTCTTGCTAACATAGGTCTTACCTTTACGGTTTCTATTGAGTCTAAAGTCAAACCCAAGAAAACTATAACATCCTCCTTCTCTGAGATTCACTACCTTCGTTTTCTCCCGGTTCATTTGTACCTGCAATGTGTCCAGTTCTTCCTTGAGTCGCTTCTGAACTTTCTGGAGTAACCAGTCCTCTTTCGGATGCCCGTGAATCAGTATGACCATGTCATCTGCGCTCCGGATAAATTCAAGATTGTAGTACCCGTTGCGGCGGGTTACTTCCCGTGCCCGCTCCATCATCTCATCCACTTCGTTGAGGTAAAGGTTCGACAGCAGCGGCGATATAATCCCGCCCTGCGGCACTCCCTTCTCCCCGTTTGCCTTCAGGATGAGTTTTACCAGGTGCATGATATCATCGTCCTGCACCCGCCGGGCTATCCTCTCCAACAGGAGGTGATGCCTTATGTTGTCGAAGTATCCGCTCAGGTCTACATCCACCACTCTGGTAAGGCCATGCAGTATCCCTTTCGTCACCCTATCGATTGCCTGATGTGCATGTCGTTTGGGACGATAGCCGTACGAGCAGTCCTTGAAGTCCGCCTCGATGTCTTCGAAACTCTTTCCATCGATTCCGGGCGCACCATCGTTGGCCTTTGCCAATCGATAGGCTTCTCTCAGGACTTCCTTCTTGCAGACATGACAGTACAGTCCCCAAAACCTCCATTGCTTCCCGGCCTGCGCCTTCCTGTATATCTTTCTCCTCAGTTCCTGCAGACTTATGGAAGCCTTTATCATTCTTCCCTGCCTCACCTCCATAGAAAGATTTAAGACACAGCAGAGTCCCTTCGCTCCAGCAAAGTTGTGCTGTCCTTGCCATCCTCACTACTACGGACTCATCCGCCACCCTCTCGCCTGTCAGCCTGCTTCGTCTTTCGACTTATAAGGCTTACCCTGCTCCTGTCGTTTCCTCCAGGGACGAGGAGGGCTTCCCCAGTTGATACCGCCTCTTTCTATCCGTGTCGTCGCTGATACCCCGCCACCGTTCTTTTCCCTATGCCTAAAATTGACAGGCTCGGCCAGTGGTTCTTGACTTTTACGAGGCTACCTCTACGTTCACGTAAGTTACGACCCGGATATTCGCTCACCGGCCTTACGCCGACTTTGTCGATGGGCTTCAGCAGGTAATGTTTCCATCGCCCCCTGCCATCCAAGCTACATGGCTCCGGCTTTTACCATGTCGGGACTTTCACCCGTTAGAAAGCAGCACCCTTTCCTGGGCACACCATTTTGAAAGATTCGACCCCCATCTTTTCCGTCTTTTAGGAGCAAGAGGTTGCTTTATTGCTCCACTCCTCGCGATGGAATTTTTTACGTATGCATTTTGCCAAAAGCTGTAACAGTTTATTTTTTCCCTGTATTTTGCTCTTTCATGGTGATATCGATAGAATCAATAGCAAGATGTGCAAACTTTTTTTCATCGTCGGAATCGCGCTCCACGAGCAGAAAAAATGTTCCCTGGCAATCTTGCCCTGCGGAAAGAGTTGTTTCGAATGTACGGGTAAAATCTTCCCCTCCCGATGAAGACTGTGGTAAATCAATCAGGATCGTTTTGCCTCCCATTTGTGCAAGCAAAACGGCTCTCGTTCCCTGGGCAACACAGACAAAACCACGAATATCCTGCTTAATCTGAAGTTCCTTATCATTATCGATGACTGGAAGGATAAAAGTGGCGGTATTCGTTTTAACCCGTACCCCTTTATCTTTAGGGTCTATTTTCGCCTCTAGATGATTGAAAAGTAAGGATGCGGCTCTCCCGTCCGGAGAAAGGGACGAGCTAATACAAACGGGCCTGTCATGCATTACCGCCTTATCAAATTTTGTCTTTTTTTCCCGATGCCCTGAAGTGTTAACATCAGGTCCATTGTTATTCGGCTTACCAATGGCAGAACAACCCGCCGTTAGAATTAACATTATGAGGAAACAGGGAATCAGCATAAAAGGAGCACGGTAACGTTTCATGGGTAAATTCCTTTCATTACAAGTAAGTTTTATGGGGTAGAAAGACAATGTAATTATATAAGTTCGGGAAACTCACCCACGAAGGTGTATTCCTATTTACGCATCTCTTATATATAAGCAAATGGTAATGTGAGGTGACCGTCTTCGAATTTTATGGTTGCTTTCTCAAAGCAAGAAAATGAACTGACAAAAAGACCCCGGTCGTTAAGCGCTTCCAACCACTTCAGGATTCTTTCACGTTCATTTTCTTATACCCTTCTATACTCATCGCTTATTCTTTCTGTTCATTACTACTACCTTCGTTTTTTAACTTTGACGTTACCCTAGCATTTCATGGATTAACTAATTCCCAGACTTCTGTATCGGCAACATCATTATATTTTTCTGGATTAAAAAGCTGCCAGGTAGGAATCATGTAAGCAACATTTCCATTATTCCCTGCGATATGCATACCAATCAGCATGCCTCCGTCACTCACTACTGGTGATCCACTATCACCGTCAATGGTCGGTTCATCTACTTGTGATTCGACAAGTATCTTGTGAGACGCTACTACTCGTTCGTAGTCAATTAAACGATTGATAAGATATCTTGGCCCATGTGCTCCGATCTTCTTTCGAGAAGTTATAATCCAGTACTTATCTGGAATATCATGTTGCGTTTTAGCAAATCCAGAAAGCCTTAAGCCCTGAAGGGTTTCGCGCAGTGCATCCAAATCAGTCGCTTCAGCAAGCTGGGCATCAAAACTATGCCCATTCTTCGAATCTTGCAATGCTCCTTTAATATCAAGGGTCTGACCTAAGACCTGCGGACTATTGCTTGAGCCAACATGTATCGTAGCACCTATAACCCTTTGTAGATGCAACAGCAATGAAAGACTAAAGACATGCCGGCAGCTCATTGCAAATATTTTATTGTCAAATCCAGATCGCTTGACAGCACACGTAATCAATCCGGTTGCAACGTCACCTTTAGATTTCCACTGCACTGCTATCTTTTGTGGTAATGCCTGAGGTCTGATTGCGGTATATTGTTCTGCATCCTCCACGTCAGTTGCAACAGCGCATAGCTTCCGCTCATTTTTTACTGTCCAATATGCAAAAAGATACTTTGGTAGTTTTTCGTATGAGTCTTCTTCCTTTTTCGTTTGCCATTTTTTCTTGACTATGAATGTCACACACGGCTTTCTTGCAATAACCCTCTTGCCTGTTTTTCCGACCCGCTTTCTGCCGTATCCGTATGACACATCAATTATATTTTTATAGGCACGGCAGAACTCCACTGCCCTAGTTTCTGCCAGTTCCCGTACAAACTGCATCTGCTCCCGGGGTGTCAATTCTTCATCAAATACTCGTTTTGCCTGCCGGACATCCCCGGGAACATAATTTAATGTTGTTTCTTCTGTTTGTTTTATCCATTTTGCTTTTGTTAGATGTCTTTTCATTCATGTATCTCCAATTTTGCAGGTATTTATTACCATTCATTCACCGTTCAGAGCATGTTGTTGGCAAGCTTATAACCCATCTCGATCCCTCCCGCTCAGGAGTAAAACAAATCGGTAATAATGCCGTATTTATTCTTGTGGGATTATTGCCGTTGTTGGTTACGGTGTCGATTTCTCTGCCTTTAACTTATCCTCTATCTCTTTGTAGTTTGTCTTAATTTGATCTTCTGCAAATCCATAGTCGGGGAGAAATCGTTTCAACAGTTCGCTTTTAAGGGTAGCTTCTATGATAGTATTTGTTGGTTTATTTGACACGGACAGTGTTACGAAGACACTCTTTTCTTTTGCTAAAGCTTCTGTGATGCTAATTCTTGCACCGTTGAGCTCAAAAGATTTACCTTTGAGACTATTTGCAGCGTCTGTATAAACATCTTTGCCTTCGGGAGTAGCTGTGGGTTTTGGGTTTAGCATTCTATCGATCAATGCGATAATACTGCTTCTCACGTCGGCTGCCTGACGATCTCCTGGATCACCCTTCGTTCCAGTTTTATCGTACAGAATGTCAAACGGTTGGGTATCTGTTTTGATTACCTCGATTGCCATGTAACGGAAGGTATTGAAACTCACATATTGATAAGGATAACGCGGCACGGTGTACCTGCCGGTTTCATTATCTATCGCCTGCTGAGCCCTTTGTATTGCAGTTGGGTCGTAGTCATTGCTCCCTATCCAAAGTGGAGAACTCCTGAACATATCCAAAAACATATTGAACGCACCAGAGGCTTTTATCGTAGTAACCATGCGTTCCTGAAGTTCTCGCGGTTTAATAACCGGATAAAGCCCTTTCGCAGCATAATGGACGACGACGATCTTCAGACTTACAGGGCTGCCTGGAACACCGTCCTTCTCCTCCATTTCTCTACCAGCTTGTGCCTTGAAAAGATCAGTAACTCCAGGTGGAATTTGAGAGACAGGGGGAATTCCAATCGCTGCCGATCCTGCTGTTTTTGCCATTTTGATTGATGTGTCGATCATGTCAAAAATCCGTTTGTTTAATTCACTATTGTCGGTCAGTGAATTGAATCCCTGGAGACTCCAGCCCTGTCCAAGGTTTACTTCGAATTCTGCATTACCCAAGCCTGCCCAACTGTATACGGCATACTGCTCTTCAAAGTCTGGCATATAAACGATGTCAAAATTACCTCGCAATGGTTGATAAGCAAAGGCGGCATTGTCATTTGTAACCCGTCTTTTGTTGATACCCGTCATACGGGGCACAGGAATTGGTTCTGCACTGGGTTCCTGTCCTCCGCCGGTGGGTACAGTGGCCTTTGCCTTTTCTTCTGCCTTCTTCCGAGCTTCATCCTCAACACCAGCTTGTGCCTTGGCAATATCTTTTGCAATCTCCTCTGGCCCACTGATATATCTTTTAGCAATATATGCTCCGCCATCATGCTCTCCAGCCATATATTTAGTTAGGCCGCTTTCATCTCGTACTCTTTTGATAATAACGTATTTTCCATCAGGTGATACAACTCCATCCGCAATATAAATATCCGTGCGAATAGGAAATGATTCAAAGACGTTGATAAATGGCCTGGGGAGGTAAAAACGAAACCCCTTAATATTGTCCGCCTTGTGCTGCATTAGGTCTGTCCAATGGACGTATTGCGTTGGTGTTGGCACCTTCCGTATTTTTACTTCCGCACACCCTGCTATGGCAAACACAGTAGCGATGGTCAGAGTGCCTACAATTTTTCCTGCTTTCATCATGATTCAACTCTCCTCAAAAAATCCCCTGTGATATATACAAGCGATAGATTTTTTACCCTTACCTTAAATTTTTTACATTACTTTGTTAAAAAACGTTTGTGGAAAAATATTTATAAGCCACTAGCCAAGTCCGGCTTAATTTACTACAAATCAATGTTTTGTGACCTGTTTTGCGCTTAACTTATTCCTTTACACCTGCTATGAATTGCACTTGTGAATTTTTCAATCAATCAATCAATCAACAACAGGAGCAAAGGATTTGAGTGTTTTTGGCGCAAACATCCCTCTCTTAAATACGTTTCTGAAAAATTTCGCCTCTTGTTTTAGCAAAAAACAAATTGCCATGTTTACCCTGCTCATCTATGCCTTGTTCAAAGACTACTAAAACAAAAAAGCCTTACTGCAAAGATTTTTCCCAAACATCTTCGGCAGTAAGGCTGTCTTTTTTACATCATAGAGGGCGTATGCCATACGCCCCTACAAAAGACCCTTTACTTTGCGTCCCCTGATCACTCAGGGTTTGCCCTTATCGTGATGTATTTTTATTGATAATTGTGTTAGTGTGTTAGTGTGTTAGTGTGTTAGTGTGTTAGTGTGTTAGTGTGTTAGTGTGTTAGTGTGGTTAGTGTGTTAGTGTGTTAGTGTGTTAGTGTGTTAGTGTGTTAGTGTGTTAGTGTGTTAGTGTGTTAGTGTGTTAGTGTGTTAGTGTGTTAGTGTGTGCAGAATACATTATTTTTTTCCCATGTCAAGCAAAAAAATAAAAACGATTTCTCTAAAGAGGCAAGGCCTCAGACCTATAAAACATTTGGAACCACAGATTTCGCAGATTACACAGACAAAAGATATTTGGTAATAGTTCACCGCAGAGGGCGCGGAGAAGGCGGAAAAATAATGGAAAGGAAGAATTATTGTACTTTGTTAACGTTTTATCTCTATCGCATCCTCAGCGATCTTTGCGTTCTCTGCGGTGGGTTGAACTATAACTATTTTTCTGACAAATCAAAATCTTTCAGGACGACAAAAGAAATCCCGAAGGTAAAATGTATTGCCATAAGCATCAAAAAGAGTATAATTTTAAAAGACTCATTCGTAAACGCCCTTTAACGAATTTACTTTGGTTAATTGTCTGGTGATTCTCATTTTAAAAGGAGTAAAAATATGGTTACAACCATGAAGCAAGAAAATAAACCCGTTAAGGTTAAGCAATATATTATCGACGATCATGGACGCAAGGTAGCAGCAATTATTGAGATCGAAGAACTCAACCGATTGGAGGAATTGCTTGAGGACTTATCAGATATAAAATCTATTGAAGACAGAAAAAATGAGCCTAACGAAGATTACGAAAACTATAGTAATAAAAGAAAGTCGTAATTATAGTGTATAAGTTAATTATCAAAAAATCGGCAAGGAAGGAACTTGATAATATTTCCAACCCCTTCTTTTTAAAAATCGACGAGGCCATCTTAGCTTTAAAAAATAATCCACATCCTTATCCTCAATCTAAAAAATTAAAGGGCGAAGACAAGTGCCGATTACGTGTAGGTGATTTCAGAGTAATTTACACCGTTGATGAAAAACAAAAAATTATCACGATATACCGCATTAGACATCGCAAAGACATTTACCGATAGTTCTATTTAGTGAATACATCGGTAGTGCTAATAAGATTATTGAACTAAATTCGGACTTTGCAGAAGACCTTTACCAAAATACTCAGATTAAAAATATTCGACCAAGCATTAATAGTCTCGAAAAGGCAATAAAACTTGATAGAAATTATTGCATAAAAGTGGCTTTTGTTAACAATTTGAAAAAAGAGGGGAAAACATGGCAAGAACAATCAGGGCCAGATTTTCGCATGGAGTAATTAAGCCCTTGGAAAAAGTAGAATTTTTGGAAGGTGAAGAATTTATTGTTACTATTTACGAAATACATGAAAAGCCCAGAAAAAGGAAAACTTTTCGGGATGCCCTAAAAGCTACGGCTGGAGGATGGAAAGATTTGATCGATGCTGAGGAGCTAAAAAAAAATATTTATGCCGACCGTCTTATTAGCACAAGACCTGAGGTAAAACTATGAAATACCTGGTCGATACTGATTGGATAATCGACCACTTCCGGGGTGTTGAACTGATAACACGGAAATTGGAACACATAGCTCCTCAGGGAGTTGCTATAAGCATAATATCTTTGGCCGAAATTTATGAAGGTGTTTTTGCTTTCAAAGACCCCGCGAAAAGCCAGCAATTGCTAAATGAATTCTTAGCTCCTGATCTAAAAGTATTGGGTATCAATGAGGACATTTGCAAAGTATTCGGCAGGGAAAGAACTAACCTAAGAAAGAAAGAACAACTAATTGGTGATCCGAATAAAAAAGCAGCCAGTAGTCCTATAATGAGTGGAGTTGTTGGCATATGTATTTTTTTGCGTCAAGTAATTGACCGGTTTCTGGATATTATTACTTCTCAAATATTATACTGATATTTTAGCAAATACAGATTGGTACTTATGCATGCCACCCCCCTGCCTATCAAAATTATCCCCGTGGCCAGTACATAATAATAACCACACCAACAAGGGCAATAAAACCACCGATCAGATCAAATTTATCAGGGGCAATCTTGTCAATCTTCCATCCCCATAAAATGGAGAGAACGATAAATACACCACCATAGGCAGCGTAGACCCGGCCAAAATTTGCGGGCTGGAATGTTGGTATAACTCCATAAATAACCAGCACAATTGCTCCTGATAAACCAAGCCAAATACTCTTACCCTCCCTTAACCAGAGCCATACCAGATACCCTCCTCCTATTTCACAGAGTCCGGCAAGGATAAAGAAAAATATTGATTTGGCAATTTCAATCTTTTCCATGTTTTACCTCATTCATGTTTCTGTAATAATTTGATGTTTTTTCAAGGAATTTTAAATGTTTTTTGTTTTATTCATCTCTGCGATCTCTGCGGTAAATTATTTTATGCTGTCTCAATCCTTTTTGGAAACCATTGGTAGAGTGCGGGTATCACAAACAGGGTCAAAAAGATTGAGAAACATACCCCGCCAACGATCACCGTTGCCAGAGGTTTCTGCACCTCGGCCCCTACATCCGTAGATATCGTCATGGGCAACAGCCCGATAATATCTGTCATCACCGTTATCAATACCGGCCTGAGTCGTGTTGAAGCCGCCTCTATGATGGCATCTCTCGTTTCTTTCCCTTCCTGCAGGAATTCATTGATAAATGATACCATAACGGTGCCGTTTAATACACACAGTCCAAAGAGCGAAATAAATCCTACCCCTGCGGAGATACTGAGAGGCATACCTCTCAGGAATAGCGCTACGATTCCTCCCGTTGCCGCAAAAGGAACATTTACGTAGATAAGGGCAGCGTTTTTCAGGGAACGGAAACTCATATAGAGGAGTACAAAAATTAAGCCCATGGAAATGGGGATAACGATTGCAAGTCGATTCCTTGCCCGCTGCATATTCTCAAACTGTCCACCCCAGTCCAGATAATAACCGGCGGGGATTTCCACACCTTCCCGTATCTTCTTTTGCGCCTCCGCCACGAAGCTGCCGATATCCCTGCCCCGCACATTACACTCCACTACGATACGGCGATGTCCGTTTTCCCGGCTGACCTGGGCATGTCCTTCTTCAACAAAAATATCCGCCAGTTGGACGAGCGGCACACGCACACCACCCGGGGCGCTAATTAGGATATTTTTAATTTCTTCGATGTTATTCCTTGCTTCTTCAGTAAAACGGACTACAAGGTCAAATCTCATTTGCTCGTCCAGCACCTGCGATGCAGCCCTGCCGCCAATGGCCGTGGTAATAACATCCTGTATGTCTGACACATTGATCCCATAACGGGCAATGGCGCCCCGGTCAATCTTTATCTGTACCACAGGCAACCCTGCCACTTGCTCGTCTTTTACATCCTCGGCTCCTCTGACAGAAGCAACAATCCGCTCGATCTCCTCTGACTTTGACTTTAATATTTGATAATCCTCGCCAAAAAGTTTGATGGCAATATCAGAACGGACACCGGCTATGAGCTCACTAACCCTTAACTCAATGGGTTGAGAAAAGCTGTATCGCATGCCCGGGATCTTTTCCAAATCCTCTTTCATACGTGCAATGAGGGCCTCTTTGGTTTTGGCTGTCTGCCACGTCTTTTTAGGTTTGAGCATTACGAACACATCACTGATCTCCTGACCCATAGGGTCTGTGGCAATCTCAGCCCGACCGGTCTTAGATACCACCGTCTCTACCTCCGGGTATTTCAGCAGAACCTTTTCTATGAGGGTAGACAGTTCTACCGATTCCTTCAGGGACACACTGGGTAGGCGCACCACATTGATTGCTATAGCGCCTTCATCCAATTCAGGCATAAACTCTGAGCCTAAAAAGGGGACAAGGACAAGGCTGGAAAGGAAGCACGAAACAGCAATAATGAGGGACATCCTGGGATGGAATACGGCCTTTTGTAAAAATGGTTTGTAACGACTCTTTAAAAATCGCATGACACGGTTATCAACCTCTTCTTTCTGTAACGTTGTCCTTATTCCCCCTTTTCTAAAGACAAGGGAACACAGGCTAGGCATAATAATCAGGGCAACAAAGAGGGAACTCAGCATGGCAAGACTTACGGTAAGAGCTACCGGTTTGAACATCTTGCCTTCAACACCCTGCAGGGTCAGGAGCGGCACATAGATGATAATGATAATTCCAACGGCAAAGAAGACAGGACGCCCCACCTCCTGAGTTGCGCGCAGTATTATGTCCTTGTAACTATCACTGCTTTTTCTCAAGGTAAGGCGCTGGACAATATTTTCCACGGTGCAAACGGAACCATCGGTAATGTTGCCAAACCCCAGGGAACCAATGCTCATTACCGTAGCTGCAATCCCTGCATGATACATGCCTGAAAAGGTTAAAATAACCGTTAAAGGAACGGAGAAGGCGATAAGGAGTGACACCCGCCAGTTTCCTACCGTTAACGTAAGCACGATGATTATCAGGGCAATACCGGAAATAACATTGGTAATAACCGTCCGGATAACATTACCGACAAGGTCCGTCCGGTCGTAAAACGGTATGATATCAACGCCCTTCGGCAGGTTTTGCCGGATCTCTTCAACCTTTTGCTTTACCCTTTCCACCACCGTACGGCTATTTTCATCCTTGAGCATCATGGTAATACCCACAACCACCTCTCCCTTGCCATCCCTGGTGACTGCCCCATACCGTACCTCTGAACCCACTGTTACGTCGGCAATATTTTTTATATAAATGGGTGTGCCTTCCGGAGTGGCTTTAACAATGATATTTTCAATATCCTGCATGGTATTGATAAGACCGATCCCCCTTATCAGATACTGTTCAGAGGCATGTTCTATGTATTGTCCACCCGCATTGGCATTATTGGCAGCCAGGGCATCGAAGACCTGACGGAGGGTAATATCATAGGTAATAAGTTTCCTGGGATCGATGAGTACCTGGTACTGCTTTACAAAGCCGCCAAAGCTGTTGACCTCAATGATCCCTGGCGTAGTAAGGAGTCTGGGTTTGATGATCCAATCCTGGATGGTGCGTAGTTCCATATTATCCTTACCTTCACCGGTAACCACGTATTGATAGATCTCACCCAGTCCCGTGCTGATGGGCCCCATGATAGGCTGGGCATTGAACACCTGTGGTAGTTGTTCTTTGGCTGTTTGTAAACGCTCTAAAACCAATTGACGGGCAAAATAGATGTTTACGTGGTCGTCAAATACTACCGTGACTTGAGAAAGTCCTGTCTTTGAAATGGAACGCACCTCTACGACATCCGGTAAACTGCTCAAGGAGAACTCAATGGGAAATGTGATGAGTTTTTCTACTTCAAGAGGGCCGAGCCCCGACACTTCGGTATTAATCTGTACCTGGTTTGTCGTAACATCGGGAACGGCATCAACCGGCAGACGTACAATGTAATATAAACCCAGTCCTATAATGACGCCTATCATAATAATGACAAGAAAACCTTGTTTTAACGCATATTCGATAAGTTTGTTAATCATCGTATTCGCAAATCTCCAAAATGAGCTTTGGAAAAACTACTGAAACCACAGATTGCACAGATTTCACAGATAATGATCAAAAATCTTTGGCGGTATTTCCTCGTGTAGGAAAGCCACAGTCAATTCTCCTTTATGGAAAACGGAGAGATTGCTTCGGAAAAGACCCTCGCAATGACACTGATCCATAGCGGGTTCAAGTTTGTAACTTGAACCCTACGTTTTATGTGGCTGATTTCTCCATCATATTGTACAAAGGCACTATTACATCAAGTTAAGGACGAACACGGACAAACAAAGTTTGTCCGTGCCACCCTGATACACGCATAAATAAAATGAAAATTCCTAACCCGAACAAGTCGGAAAAGATAAACAAAACCCATAAGTGTTCATTGTTGATTTAACAATTTAAACGTTTCTGATGATACGGTATAATTTTTTAT
>JABWAQ010000049.1 GCA_013360945.1 Candidatus Brocadia sp. | reverse complement strand
GCCAGAAACTTAAACTTTTCTCCTTTTGGTAACTACAATTTCAAAGAACATGCTAAAAATTATGACCACGCAAAAACTTAACCGGACAATGCTGATTCATAATAGTTTTTATACAGGAAAGTTTCATGCCTGCACAATATCAATAATTTAACTTTAAAAAGCTTTAAATAAACCTCTAATTTGGTGACAACCATTACCGTCTATTTATAAGGAGTTTACAATAACAGGCATCTTGGACACTATGCCTAATCTTATTTCTGAAAGTGAGTAAAACCTGGCACCTTCTTCATGTCCGGTAGGAAATGTTACTTTGTAAAAACGATATTTTTCTTTATTGTCAAAGTACCAAGACAACCATTTATCTCCATTAGGACATAATTTCTGTTTAATTTCAGCAATACCAACCCAACATTCATTATTTTTGCTTCCTTCCAAAATGGCATCCTTGAAAAATTGTTTAGGCGCATCAGCTCTGGGCAATGCACAAAAGATATTTATTGCATATTCCATTTGCTCTCCAAAATCAACCACAATAGAGGCGGGGCCAGTGGTACTACCAGGCTGAGTATGTATTTCTCTATGCCAAATAGTATTTGAATTGCCATCGTTTAGATTTTGAGGACCGCAACCATTCAACATACTACTGGAAACTATTTTAGAAATAGGAGGGAAATCTCCCCCCTCTATTTTATAATCCTCTTTTTCACCAAGCTCAAGCACACTAGGAGCTAAATGATAATTCCGAGTTCTAACATCGAATATAATATAGTCTTTTGTTTTAGCTACAACCCGATATTTATCATAAAATAAATCATCAACCATCGGTTCTGCATTTATGCTTTTATATAGGAGCACGTAGTCAGGGAAGCAATATTTATCTTTACTTGAAAATTTACTCTTGTTGGCTTCCCAAACAAATTTTGAATCAAAGTACTGTTCATTTGCTCTATCCCAATTTGTACCACTCCAGCTTTCCGTGAAGTAGCTTGTAACAGTTGAGAGATAGTTAGAATAAAAAGAATAACCTTTATACTTTGATAGAACGCTGCTAAAAGGTAGAGGGCGAATCCTTTCTTTATGTATATGAATAATTTGTAGTAACAATAGATAAATTAAGATAGTGCCTAACATAAATCTATAGTAATGTGTGTTTTTTCTGTATGATGAAATTGAATTTCGTATTAGATAAGAAAGAACGATTGCAACAGAAAACAAACAGGGAAAAACAATCAATGGAACAAAGGCATTTATGTAAAGTTGCGTAAAGTGTGTCTGGAAAACAGATGCAAGAGTACCTATGGAAAATATAAAGGCTAGTAACAACTTCTTCTCATTCAGATATTTATTTTTATGTATAAATACTTTTATATGGTTAAAGAACAATACAAAAACTGAAAAGAGTGTTAAAAATATTACTAACTCTCCTATCCCGAAACCAATAAAAGACGAAACTCGTTGATGCATTAAGTTGAGAGCATATTTCGTGTATTCTACAAAATTAATTTTAGTACCCCAATCATATCCCCAGAGTACCATATTATTGATTTTGTAAAATTCAGAAATTTCTGAGCGTGTAGGAACGCCATAAAAGCGATTACCAATAGTATTAAGAATATCTTCACAATACGTATTCAGCCCAACGGCGTTAATAACGCTTATTGAATGAAGCAAGATGGCTGGTACGACTGAAACAAATAAATAGAGAACAAGCTTATATAGTGGTAGTCTTTTCCAACATAATAGTTTATCGAAAAAAACAAATAAAATAACAAACGCAGTAATTCCATAATCGTAGTATGCTGCTAGAAACATGAACAATAGAGCCCACAATAGCTTGAAATTTAAACTGGCCCCAGATTCTTCCCAGCGGTGTTTAAAATAGAGCACTCCCCAAATGCAAAACCAAGTAAAACTGCGATAAACATTCAGTCCATACACAAGTACCCCAAGATAGTTAAATATAGAAACACCCAGTAAACAAAGCGCCAGGTTTGTATTACATCTTTGCTTTACGAAAAGATAGGAAAACATCAATCCAATGTAAAGTACGAAGATACCTACCAAATTGTGATACGCAATATCCTTGATTCCTAATTTTAGAAGTATGTAACAGATGTAAATAGGGAAATCAGGATTATGGGTGTAATGATATGGGTGTGCTTCGGGGGCAGGGGAAGTGGCATAATCTTCTAAAAAGCTGAGATTAGTTATCCCAAACCTTACAAAATTCTTAGCAGCAAGATAGGTAGTAAATGGCTCAGTCTGGTCCATCATGGCGGGCATGCCTTTTGTTGCAAACCACATGTAAAATTCCACCACAAAGTAGAAAGTTGTCAACCCAATTAATATAAAGAGCGTTATCTTTTGTTTTCTTGGCAATGCCATTGAATCTTATCCTTTTTATCTCCTCAACGTCATAAATTCTTCGACAAGGGAAACTACATACGATTTTACAATAATTATCGCCAGCTTTACCTTATAGAAAAAATGGGACAAAGAAAATGATTCAGACACATCGGATTTCAAATTATTTGAAACAAAGTCCGGAGACAGATAAAATCTCAGATAAATTTCATCCAGTTTACGCTTTAAATATTTCCTCGTCTTTAAACTCTGCCATTGCGGCAGATTAAAATTCCGCACTGGGTTAGAGGCAAACTTTTGCCAAAAATCCTCTTTGATTTTTCCATGTTTAATAAGTTCCTCGTAAATCTTGGTTTTAGCCGCGGGATATAGCGTATTGGCCATGATAAAGGTTGGTTTGATTTCTTTTATAAAGCGAATGGTATCCTGAATATCTTCTTTGGTTTCCCATTCAAAGCCAATAATAAAGTAGGCTAACGTATCAATTTGATATTTTCTGCATAATTGGAATGCATTAACAACGTGCTCTTTCGAGATACTTTTGTTTATCTTTTTAAGCGTTGTCTCTGAACCGGATTCTACGCCAAAATGAACCCTTTTTAAACCAGCCTCTTTCATCTTTACAACCATTTCTTCATCAAAAGGGTTGGCCCTTGCCCGTGTAGTCCATTTTAAATTTAATTTTCTTTGCCGAATCCCCTCACATATATCTAATACCCTTTTCCGATCAATGTTAAAGGTATCATCAAAGACCTGAATAACGGGATTATCATATTCAGAAACAATATGTTCCATCTCATTAACCACGTCAATGGCAGGTCTGCTACGGTAGTTTTTTATCATGACGTCACAGAAAGTGCACTGAAAGGGACAACCCCGTGAGGAAATCATGGTGACAACTTGTTCCGCCTTATCTGCTGCTGTATGGTAATAGTCCCAATTTAGAAGTCTTCTGTCAGGGAATGGCAGGTTTTCTACAGAAACAACGTCTTCCCTGTTTTGTACAACCCTTTCACCTTCACGAAATACTAAACCAGGAATGTTATAAAGTCCTTCTGAATTACCGAGGGAAAGGACATCCAAAAGGGTTTTAAAACTTCGGTCGCCTTCTCCTTTAATAACGAAATCAACCCCGGGTAGATTTAAGGTTTCTACAGGATAGAGAGAAGTGTGAGGTCCCCCGACCACAAAGATGGTTTCGGGCAATTTCATTTTAACTTGACGGATAATTTCAGACATGGGGAAAATACGAAACGTAGTACAGCTTATTCCAATCACGTCGGGATGTAAACGCTCTACGTGATTTACTGTTTCTTTGATACCGTACCGCAGGGCAACGACGTCTAACACCTCCACAGGGTAAAATTTCTTTGCCTCTGTAGCCACATACAGTAACCCAAGTGGCGGATATACTGAAAACTCTTCAATAGCGTAATCAGGGGTGTAATAATCAGCGCACTGCCCTTCTTCGGGCAGATTGAGTAAGACAACCTTTGAAATTTTCAGGCTTTTATTTTTTAACATGTTGTTTTCCATAAGGATTTTCGTTGTATTTTTTGCTACAAATCAAATTTTCTTTTGTAATATTCGATTTGTTCACATCAAAGTTGCTTGTTTGGAATCCGAGCAACTTTCCCCACATCATCACTATCCAGGCAGCTAAGTATAAAATCTTTCCTTTCAGCGTATAACGATCTCCTTTAAACTCCAGTTGCCCTATATCTACCAATCGTTTTAGCCGAACAGAAAGCATTTCTGTAATACCATAATTGCGCGGAATCGCTTCTTTTGATTGAACACCTGCCCTGTCTATCTCATAGAGTATCTTTATACGTCTGGCCGTTTCACTCATGTTAAACAAATGAAAATAGGTATAAGCCAAGGTATTGTAAGCGATGAAGGCATAAAGTCCAGAAACAACGGCTTCAATGAAAGATATTGGGTAACGCATGAATACAAAAAACCATAGCATTACACCAATGGGTATTTGACCAAGAAGGACACAACCAACGGCCATAAGTTGTGGCGGATTTTGACATAGATACCTCGAAACAATTATGTGAATAATAAAAATCTGGAATGGCGCGCTCGCAAGGATAAGGAGTATTTTTATGGCCATATTTACACGAACCATTTCTCAGAAAATTCAGGAATAAAACGGCACGCATCCACACAGTAAGCATATTTTGAAAAAGAAGCCCTCTTCAATGGCAAACTCTCCAAAAGTTTCAAACTGTTTGGCCAGCAATACAACGCACCTTTTATTTCAAGCACCGCCTTATTAGTCTTACATGATCTGCTCAATGGTAAAATTCCGGTGTTTACTTGTACAACGTGTATCTCAGAATCTATTGACAACCGCAACCCGGCAAAAGGTTCTCTAAATCTATGCCTCCTATGTTTTATCAATACGATTGGATACAAAGGTTCTTCTTCTCTTAAACCTATCCCCTTTATTCTCTCATGGCAAAACACAGAGAGGCCATTTGTATCTTTTAGAAGAGATTCCAGATGCTCTCTTGGTAAACTGATTTTCACCCTTTGTTTCTCTCCACAAAAACCTTCTTTTCTTTTAACCTCTAAAAATACATTCAACGCACCATTGTTCTGTAATAAATCCGATTCATACCATCGCAGACGTATCTTTTCTTTCCGCATATCACCATCGAGAACCGCGTGAAAAGAGCGAAGTTCCACTGTGTCGAAGTACATTGAATAAATAGTATTTTCCGGATACCATCGGTCTTGCACACAACAGTGCCTCAACATATTTTTTAGCAAGCCTACGTGTTCTAACGGCACAAGGAATTTCTGTTCGTATCTACTCTCCATGTACTCTTCTTATTTCAGGTAAACAGATAGAGGTCTCCATATTCCGCCAAAGTACTCATCATCTGTGCCAATACAAAAGAGGCTCTTAGCGACGGTAGTCGTTGCAATTGCTTCAACTTTCAAACCGTCCATAGAATAAATTACCTTCGGACCAGGTTCGCGCTCAAAATGAATACCTTCTTTTTCCGTACCTAATACAAATGATCCAGCCTTATAAAACACCGATTTAAATGGGCCTATGTTACCTGGGTCTGTTGTAGCAACGGAATATATGTCTATTCTTCCACCTTCCGATTTTAAGAACAAATCCGTACTATCCCGGTCATTTAGTATGCTTTTGGTAACCAAATTGTCCTCACCTAATTTTTTAAATGCAGGAGGACTTACGGTGAAATTTATTTCCCCCCATAGTAACTTCGATAATTTTGGAACGTCCTTTTTCCCTTTACCGCCACGCTCACTGTAAACGAATATTATTTTACCAAATGCCTGGAAGCAAGCAATTCCCTCGACTTGATTACATGGGTAGCTGCTACCTTTTTCATCAAGTTCGCTATTATAAATTTTAAACGATGAAAGCACTTTTGCCTTGAATCCGTTTGTATTATCCTTCGTAAGGAGCATGCGAAAAATACGGCCATACTTATTTTCATGGTATCCGCTTTCAGCAAGCAAATATTCGTTAGGACGTCCGGGTATGGCACAGCATGCCTCAAGGTCATTCGGCTCTGTCTCTTTGCCTGTACTGTCCAACCAATCATTAACAGTTACAGGAGAATAGACTGCTCCGGCTTCATCGGTGACGGTAAGAATACCAATGCGTGGTCCTTTATCCCTGGGGTACTTTAAATCACTCACTACAAGATAAACGTTGTCTGTGCCTTCTATAGGTGTCATACTACTGTAATCTGTAGCCAGCGCATGAATGAGAAACAAAATTTGTGAAACGATAAATCCGAACAAGAAGGTTAATTGTCTCACTGTAAAACTCCGGCGCTAATTAAATTCAGCAGTCCATATATTTTTTGGTTTTTCGACAATTTGTTTGCCATTACCGGCCAGCCTGGAACCCTTCATCGAAAAACTTGGATAGGTGAACGTTGGCTTTTTGATATAAGTCACGATTCCAATATTATTTTCCATAATATCGTTATTATTGCTATAAACCGTTGATTGGTCTTTAATAGCAAGACCAATCTTGTTTCTTATCAATTTATTGTTGTTCAAAACAACAATGCTTTTCTCGCCCACCGAAACTCCTTTATCCTGCGCCTTGGCAAAGGTATTATTTGACAGCGTAGCATAAGAACCGCTAAAATCTACCGCATCGCCACCGGTTTTAGCAAAAACAGAGTTTCCAATTGCCCCGAAACTCCAGTCGGAATCAAGTCCGTCATCCTTCGACCCTTCCAATAAGGAGTTTTCTATATGGTAAAACGACTTATAAATATGAATACCGTCATTAGAAATAAAATTTATAAACTTACAGTTTGATATATCAATTTGCGCCCCATATACAGAAAGCCCCCCTGAAAATAAGTGTGGTCCCATCCTACCACCAGAGGCTTTATTCATAATCACATACTTCATTTTGTTTTCCCCAAATGAGCGAACTAATGCCAGACCACGCCAGGAGTCCGCGCCAAACACAGATTCCATACGAATGGGATTTTGTTCTGTTCCTATTGCAAAAAGCCCGCCATAGATGAGCAACCCGCTATCTTTTTCAAAAAACAGGGTCGTACCGGGGAGAATATCCAGAATGTATCCCGCCGGGACCATTAACGTCTTGGAAATAGTCACAGTATTAGACTTAAACCTGATTCTTTTCGAACCGTCTATACCAGGGTCAATAACCTCCGTAAGAAGGGAACTGTCTGCAAATTCAAATCGCGCGGCTTTATATATATCTGAAGCGGCATCCATTATTTGACCTTCTTTAGGCAATAAAAAACTCTTATACGGCTCGTGGATGACAACAGGTATCTCGTTTTTATCAGACGAATAGATAGTGTTTATATACTTTGCCATTCCGCCATTGGAGACATCAGGTATAGTACTAAATTCAATCTTAGAGACATTATCACATGCAACTTCTAATTGGAAAAAGGCAATGTTCGATATACCATATTCAAGAGAGTAATTGCGAAGTCCACACAGGACACCTGTCCAGAGATTAGAGGGTAAACCACCATCAAGCGGCATCCGGCCTAACCGTAAAAAATCAGTGTGAACTCCCCTATTGCTCAAAACCGTCCACCCTCTACGGCGTATTACCTGCATAGGCTCGCCATTTACGTATACAGGGTTCAACTTTGAGAGGTCTATCTCTACTTCTGTAGCAGCCTGGTTTGCAATGATATAATTGATAAGATAACCACTGTTTGTGGGTATTGTATCTATCGGATAGATGACAAGCTTATCGTTATTTTGAATGCCATGAAGTTCACGCCATAACTCACTGTATTGTTTATGAGACAAATCTACGTCATAAAAATTTAATCCAGAAATACTACCGCGCAACTTGCGCCCTGTAGTTGAAGTAAATTCACCCACGGTTATTCTTGCATCGGCTTCCCATAATGGATTAGGAGATATTGAACAGTTCGCCAATTTACCATTCACGAAAATCTTGATCTCTCTACTCTGGTAATCCCCCGTTGCTGTTATATGGTGCCATTTTTTAATTTCTATTGGTACTACAATACCCCTTCCACCAACGTACCATGCAAGACACACAAAGCCTTCTTGAGGATGCGATGTAAATTGCAAAACTCCATTTTTTTTATCTGTGTGATTAAAGTCAAACACGATGGAATATTCATTGTCTTTTAAAGCCGCAGAGACATTAAGCCAAAGAGAGGCTGTAAAGCCCTGCCAATTGCTAATAGAAATATTGGTCTTAAGATACGACTTACCATCAAATAAATAAGCATCCTTGCTATTTGGTCCTTTCGTTTTAATCGGTAAAGAAGATATTCTTTCTAAATAATGAATCCTATCGCCACAGTTCTTTTTATTATGTTCCAATTCATTAAAATTATCCTCATAAATTTCATTTATATTTTTTGTGACATATGTCGGATTAAATTTTGTTTTTAGTGTGGTTACAAACTTAAATTTTTGCCTCGTTATACGGATATTCCCATTTGCCCATCTAGATCGCTTTACGCCATTTAAAAATTTGAAAAAATCTTTTTTCCTTGTATTGTCAATACGCACATGGACAAAAGGGGCATTTAGCGTCTCTCTGATAGTTCCCTTGTCATCGAGATATCTTAATTTCTCCAGATCTAAAATACCCTCTGCTCCATTGCGGGTAAGGAATAGTTCTTTTTTTGATTTTGACAGTATATCTTCAGTAAAAACCATACCAAACAGGTCAGAAGGGGCTAAATAGTGTTCCCTTTCCGTAATGCTGCTACTTGATTGTTCAGAAGGGGCAATAGTGTGTGCGTATCGCGGCAGATGCATCCTTGCAGAAAAAGGCGACAGGTTATAAAAGATAAAATCGGTCTCGTTAACACCGATGGGGCATTCATAAATAAGGATGTAACTATTTTTTACAAGTCCTGGAATATATTGAGTAACTACCGTATCCTGGTTGTTTACGGTATTCACTTGATTAGATACCCATCCCTCGTCTGTACCTAAATAAGATTTACATACTTTGTATGTATCTTGAAGCCGTTTTGCAAAACGCCTCCGAAACGACTTATCAACTGCGTAAAAGAGATATTTTTCAAACATTTCTCGGTTCGAAGGAATACGAACAAAAAGGTTTATTGATTGGTTAATTGTTGCCAAATGCAATGTGTCTTCGGTAAATATATAATCAGGGATAGGATTTTTTGATGGAAACGTGTGAGGAGTATAATGTGCATTGTATCCAATTTGCCTTTTACCATACCACCAGCTTGTGTGGACAAGAAAACCCCTGAATCCCATACTTAATGCAGGAAACAGATCGGTATTTAAATCACGAACGATAGGTTCAAACTCAAGGAGAAAGGAGTGTTGATAAAATCTAAAATCCGACACAGACATCCCGTGGGTAAGCTGAAAACGCGTAAAAAACGCAAGGGTTTTCGCAAATGTATTTTGGTTTACATGTCTTTGGAAAACCTCGGAGTAATCAAAATCTTCGGGAAGCGGATTGTTCCCATGAATGTCAGCGGATGTCTTCGGTGTGTAATATTCCTTATTTTTCCCATCTTCAACCGCTCTACCAAAAATACGCCCATCATAATACGTGGTATTTTCAAAAAATGGCTGGGATGGTATTTCTTCCAAAACATAGATTCCCTTAGACTTGCCATTTACTACAAGATGCAATAAAAGCCATCTCGGAACAAAAAGCCCCTCGTCTTGTAAAATACTGCCTACCACATAATCTAACAAACCTTCCTTAACTCTAATGCTGTATAATTTAAAACGCGACATCCCTTTATATAGTGGTCCGGCATTAATCCGTACCGTAAACGAAGAGGTTTCTTCATTAAAATGTCCAGGAAATCCTGCGCCACTTAATGAAATGCTAATATTGCTCATTTGGTGACCGGGGTGTAGAATGGATGCCTTTACTGCCTGATTTGGCAATTCCCGTGCGGGTTGGCCTAGTCCACCGGCCTCCGCTATTTTCTTACGTGCAACTGCCAAAAGAGACTCCCATTCTTTCACGGCAGTTTCAGATAATTCCATGTGTAATGCCGGAATATTTTCATCTTCTATAGTTTCTTTGGTTTCTAAGATTTCTGACTCTTTTCCATCGAGACATAATTCAAAGCTGTAGTTTTCCCCTAACACCCCCTTACACGTCAACGATAACTTATAAACACCACTTTCAATTTCCGCTGACCCATCAAGAATGCCGGACATGCTATTCCATGCCTTTATTGGCCTTAACTGGCAATCATAAAGAATTGCGTATATTTGTACCTGAGCCGAATCAGGATTTAATTTCATACCAAGTGTATACTTACCGGGAGTAGGTCCAACGTTAAATCGAAAGGCGCTGTCAGATAAAACATCAGGAATTTTTGTTGCAGGAGCGGGTATCAGGTCATTAAGCCTTACGGCATCTCCCCTGTTCATTTCAAAGTCAAATAAATAAGGTGGTATTGTGTAAGGTTCTAAAGTAACATTTTTTAATGATTCCGATGCTGATTGAGTTCTTTCAGATAAGGATAGCGTCTGAACCTTTTTTTTATAAGTTTGTAAAATTGTCAGAGAATTAAGGTATCTAACGATAACGAATAAACTTATTATACTGGCGCTTATAATTATGATGTTCCGGGTATTTTTATTCACCCTACTACTCTCCAAAGAAGACATCCAGCTTCAAAGGATTTAGTTTTTCCCTTATTTGAGAAAGCAAGTAGTTAATATTATAAGTAGATTTACTTTCAAAACCATAATGGCAGCTTACGAATCCTTCTGATGTTGATATACTATCAAGCTTTGCTTTTGGCAAAAGAGATTTTATTGTTTTTTCTATTTCATTCTCATTGTTACATTTTTTAAACTCTTCTTCCGCAAAAGACAACAAAACTATACCATTTTTTTTAGTTCCCAAGAACCTAAACGGTAAAAACTTTTGAAAGACTAGGGCAATGACGGCAATAACAAGAAGTATGGTTACGATAATATAATTAAAAGTTGCGCATGAAATTGACAAGGCGATAAGCAGCATTATGTAGGCAACCTCTTCAGGTTCTTTTATTGGAGTTCTAAACCGTATAAACGAAAGCGCACCAAGAAGTCCCAAAGAAAGCGGGAGAGAAAATTGTATAGCGATAAGCATTGCCGTTATCGCGGGACCGCCTATTATGAAGAATCTATGTGCCTGTGAACCCCTTCTCCTATTTTCAAAAAAGGTGTAATACAACAGAGAAACCACGATGGAGCAAAAAAGAGAAAGCAGAATACTTACCACAAAACCATAAACATTTGTTTGCACTGATTTGTTTTGTAACGACTTTAAGAAAGTATCCATTTTTTATTGTCTTCCAAGAATAGTAATAATAATGTAACTAAGTACGGCAAACCTACGGCGGATTATCAAGGGGTTATCCCTCTCCAATTTGCAATCCCAGTAAACGCCGATAAAAGACAAAACAACGGGTTATAATAATCCCTCGTGTCGTTAATGAGAGCGAGCCATCTACCTCTTTGGCTAATTTTGCATCAATTAAATCTTGAAACCGCGTATCCAAAAGCATGCTATTGTTGAAATAACCTTGTATTTCTTCCTGCGTACATCCACATGGTATGGCACGAGCCACAATAAGGAGTATTGTCAGCGAAGGACAAACAGCTTGCGATGCCGGATAGCTCATGATGTATGCCGCAGAGAGCGCAAGGTGGAGAAAGATGCTGGATGCCAGGATGGGAGGCAAAAAGACATCCTTTAATGCAGAACAGCAGAATATTCCGGACGTTCTCTGTACGATGGCAACCAAGATCATGAGTATCGGAAAAACAAGAAATATGAAGAGCAATCCTAATGCGTCATTTCTCGGACGACGCCACCGCCATACTGCTACGTGGATGCACAGGCTGATTATAAATATTAAGAAACCTGTTATAAGAATAGAAAAAGACATTTTGAAATTTAAAATAATAATTCACCACAAAGGCAGAAGGCATAGAGTCTCATTGTTTGAAAGGATTCGAGGGTTTGTTTCCACAAGAATACTCATCACCTTGAATCTTCTGCTGATTTCTGCCAATACTTTTAGATTGCTATGACATCTTTTTATATGCATATTTTAAATCCCACTTCTATGCTTTAGCCACGAATGAACACAAATTTACACGCAATAGTTCACCGCAAAGAGTGCGAAGAACACAACGTGGCAGAGCCACAACCAAAACCTTGCCACAAAGGCGCCAATGCGCAAAGAAAAATATTTTTTTAGTGTCTTTGGGCCTTAGTGGCTCATTATTTCAATGTGTTACATCAAAAACTTTGCTAAAAAACAAGGTTTTATAAATTTGTAGTACAGAGAAACCACAAGAAGAGAAAAACCACATAATTTTTCTGTCTAGCCTCTAATAACTTTTGCGACCGCAGCGTTCTCTGCGGTGAGATGAACTGCTACCAAAATTTTAATAACATTATACCTTGTGGCTTAGCGCCTTTGTAGTTAATCAGCAACTCAGGTTTTGTATCTTTGTGTATTTGTGGTTGACATATTGACACCGGCAACAATAAGTGCTTCTTCAAATATTACATCGGGAGATAGGTCATTTTTGAGCATTATTTTTTTACGAATGAAATACTCAAGGAATGAAAAGACCCTGCAAAATAATATCCTTCTTTTCGACAAATATAAAACGTCTAGCAACATATGAAAAACCATACCCAAAAAGGCAGCTTTACCAATATCTGAGTTCATCCGGGTAGAAATGAAATACGTACCACCAATTACTTCAATCGTATGGAAGATACTTAAACCAAGTAAACCAGGTCTTGTATTCCACCCTATGATAATATTGCAATAGGCAAACATTTTCTTAAAACTAAAATTGGTAAAATGATTTCGATAAAGAAAATCGATATAATGATCTACATCGATCAATACCGATGCAGCCCAGAAAACCCCACTTAAGAAACCAAATTTGGGGAAAAGACAAAGAGAAGCAATGCCACCATATATTATGTGATGTTTGAGTGTCATTATTTTTCCTCAAGCTTCCTGTGCCGCAAGGCTGTTACAGAGTCAGGCGCAATACGTCTGTTTTTTTTATCGAACAGATAAACGGTACCAACCATGTAAAGATAGCCACGAATGACCCTTAGCAACGATTTAAAGGTTAGCGCCTTTGATCTTCCACTGCCACGTTGCTGGAGGGCGCACGGCACTTCTGCATACAAATACCCATGTTTTAAGGTCTTGATTAACAACTCCGTCTGATAGAAAAATCCCCTGCTCTTGAGTGTGATATCTTGCAATATGCATTTACGATATATGACATTGCCATTCATATAATTCAACAACATACCAAATGAAAGGTTGATGATGCCTTTGTATAATTTAGAAATTAGTCTCCTGCTCCATGACCGCACGTTTCGGTTGTAGATGAACGGTATTACAATGTCCACATGGTCCATGAGAGGCAAATAACGCAGCACTTCATACGTGTCATTCTCGCCATCGCCCGGAATCATGGTTACTATCTCGCCTTCCGATTTCCAGATGCCATCCCAATAGGAGGCACCAATACCTTGCGGTTTTTCATGGCAAATCAGTTGAATAAACGGGTACTTACCCATGAATCCCTCCACAATTGCCGCCGTTCGGTCAGTGCTGCCATCGTTGAGGACAACTATTTCTCCGGAAACACCGAGCTTATGAAAGGCTTCAACAACGTTCTCTATCGCATTAGCGATGTTGTTTTCCTCGTTTAAGGCCGGCATTATTACGCTGATTTTATGTTTCATTTGTTGTAATACTGGTTAAGCATGGACAAACGGAGTTTGTCCATGCCCCCAATAATCCACTGAAATAACTTGAACAACGAGGTAGGAGACAACTCCTGTTGGCGATAGGCACTGCATACCGTTGAGTATTGCCAATCGCCGTCAGGAGACGGCTCCTACCAAAAACTTTGAATTTCCTAAACATTAAATTAGGCCTTCGGCGGCTTTTTTCGCGCAACCGAGACGGTTGCGCTACCTGTTTGAAATTCCTTGCTTTAAAATAATCTGTTTTCCCATTCTAAAAAAAAATCGCGAAGATTTTTAAATTCAGCTAGCGTCTGGAGGGAAACCTTTGCCTCAGAAACAACGAGGCCAGAATAACCCGCCTTTTTTAATAAATTCAAAACATAAACATTATGTTCTTGCGAATGGTGTATATGTGTGTGCCATAGCTGAGAACCATATCTATAACCCGTTAAGTGAATATGGGCAGTCTCGCGAATAACGGGCAAAAATGCCTCTTCAAAGATACCGGCACATTCCATTTGTAAATGCTCGATGTCCAAGCACCGTTTCATCCCATAACGGCGTATGAATTTTAATGGCTCGTGCACGGAGTACGTATTTTCAATACAAAACTTTGTCTGAATTTCTTTAAAAACCTCTGCAATGAGTTGCCATTCATCATCCCAAAAGATATTGTGGCAGACTACAACTTCAGCCTTTAACTCGTTAACCAATTCTGCTAATAACTCCGGTTCGTAGACATCGTTCGGGGCATGTATTGCATAGCGAAAAGGAAATTTGCCGCAGATGCGCTTTATCCTTTCTCTATTTTGTAAACAACTAAGGTTTGTATACAATTCGACGGCAGTAAGCCCCGCCTTCTCTATATCTGCAAGAATCGCTTCGTCAGGTATACATTTCGCCGCAATGGTAATTGTCTGAACATCGGACATCGAGTAACTACTCACCGCAAGTGTGCACAGCGCTATGCAAAGATTATAAGTCTGCCGTAATTTCCACGCATGCCATCCACCCCCTTAATCCCCCGCCGGTGGGGGACAGTGGCTTGCCATATCTCCGGCAGATTTTGTACCCTTGTTAGTCACCCTCGTTTAAATTAGGCCTTCGGCAACTTGGTAGGAGCCAACTTCCGTTGGCGATGGGCGCTTGCTCACCGTTGAGCATTGCCAGTCGCCGTCAGGAGACGGCTCCTACCAACAACTTTGAATTTCCTAAACATTTAAATAAAGTTAACATGCATTGGCGGCTCACCTTCCCCTTTTTTCAGTGCGGCATTATTTGCCTTTAGATCCCATAGGAATTCATTAACCTTGTGCTGAAGACATAGGGAACCACACATGGAGCGGGCGTCGAATTTTTCGGAGGCAATAAGGTTAATAACTTCCCAATACCGGTCGCTCTGCCATATCTCTTTGAATGATGTATCAACGATGTTACCTATATGGTATCGTTTATATTTATCATGAAAAAGCATTCCACATGGGGCTACAAGTCCGGAACCGGAGAACTGCATAATAAAAGGGGGGCCGTAACATCGGCTGTAGGTGCGTTTCCCACCACTTAAAATTTTAGACCATTTTGCCTTAACCAAATATCCATTGTCAGAATATGACTCTGCTTTTTTTAATATTTCAACCATATCATGATACTTGGAATAATCAACCCCAAGGCTTCCACTTTCGTCATCACTGCAGTGTTTGATAACCAGGTAATCAACACCGAGTTCTTTTCCCAACTTTGCCAATGGTAAAATCTGGTCTGCAAATTCGGGCAACAACACCATTTGCAGTCCAATGGTTACCGGGAGATTTTTTTTGCATTTTATTTTTACACAAGTTTTTATTATATCCAGTACTTTATAATAACTTTCTTTTTCACAACCATGAATTGCCGCGTATCTATCACCATCGGCGGCAGAAATGTTAAACCGCAGATAGGTTAAAGCGGGCAATATATCTTCCAGCCTGTCCTCTTTTAACAAATATCCATTCGTTCCTATGGCCATGTCCAAGCCATTTTGCTTGCCCCTTAAGACTGCATCGTACAAATGAGGAGAACAGGTGCTTTCCCCATCGCTGACAAAGCTGATCGCCTTTACCCCGATTTCTGCGGCGTCATCAAGAAACCGGAATATAACCTCTTTGGTCATTTTCTTTATGTCGTTTGCCTGAAGCATACCATAACAGTAAGTACACCGGTACGTACACGCCCTTGTTAACGCGCAGTCAATGGTTATAGGGGCAATCCTTTCTCCACTCAGCCACGCGTCAACGCGGTCTTTATGCCAGGCAAGCTTATGTCCATCAAGAACGATTTCACTCATTTATTCTACCTTTTTAGGTAAACGTTCGGATCACCGCAGAGACGCAAAGGACGCAAAGTTTTAAAGACTATTGACTATTCTCTTAATACCTTCTTTTAAAATATGGATACCTGACGGTCGACTGATAATCCACGTTTCTTAAGCTCGTAAGCAAGGAGGACTTCATAAACACTTTCAAGCAATCCTGGGCCAAGTTCCATATGCAATGCTACTGCCACATCAATGATAATTTTCTCAATTTTATTTTCATTCATCATTCTTTATTCTTTGCGGCTTCGTGTCTTTGTGTGATTACTTCTCTTATTCGTAAAAAAATATTTTTGCTGAAAATGTAAAAACAATTTTTATAAGAAACTACGCCTAAGATTGTTATTCTTCATACCCTGATATACCCTGATTTCTCATCAGTTATCCACTCTTGCACCATGTTATCAAAGGCAACATTTTCTGTTTCATAGGGATCGAATACTCTTATATTTATTAGCTTCATAATTTTTTTATCATCTTCACCACAACAATGTGAAGACCCCAAAAATCTAAAGTAATTATTGACCCCCGTTGCAATAAACTTAACATTCAAGTCTTGTATTACCACATCATTTCGTATCTGTTCTATGGAGCGAAAAACAAGAAAATTTACGATTGAATATACAATCGGCAACAAACCAGTCATAGCCATCCCGGATGCAATACTAACAGTTCCCTGTTCCATCATCCCCATATTAAAAATTCTATCCGGGAATTCTTCTTTAAATTTGTCAGTGACTCCAAACCCCATATCGCAGACGAGTAAAACAATTCTCTTATCATTTCTTGCATAAGGAATGATGCTGTTTACAATATCTTTTCTATAATTTTTTACATTGTTACTCATAGCGATTCCCCATTTTTAATTCTTCTTCTGTGGGAATGCGGAAATGGAATTTGGGAACACTTTCCATACACAGCAATCCATATCCTTTGATAGTATTTGCTATTAATACTTGAGGGGGAGAGATGTCTTTTGCGCCTTCTTTCCATTTCTCAAGAGTGGAAACAATGTCCTGGATATTGTGCCCATTGCAGGTTATTGCTTCAAACCCGAAGGCCTGCATTTTTCTTTGTAAATCGTCCTTCCTGCCCTCTAAGGTTAAGACATTTTCCAGGAAATCCATGGCCTGCAAGGTATTATTATCAATGATTACCGTCAAATTTGATAACTTATGTTTTACTGCAAATTGAACTGCCTCCCAATTAGAGCCTTCTTGCATTTCGCCGTCGCCAACGATGCAATAGACCCGATAGCTCTTATTCTGCAATTTTGCGCCGAATGCAATGCCAACAGCTATCGGTAGGCCATGACCGAGCGAACCACAACTTGCCTCTATGCCATTTTCCAAACTGCGTTCTACACACCCTGATAAAAAACTCCCTTTATAGAAATTCTCCCAATCCTCACGTTTGATATATCCAATGTCAGCAAGAATTGCATAAAGACCGTAACAGCCATGTGCTTTAGAAAATATGAGCCGGTCTCTCTCTTCCCATTGCGGATAACGGGAAATATTCATAATCCGGTAATAAAGCGCCGTCAATATATCAACGCATGAAAGTGATGGGGCAATGTGCCCGGCACCATTCCGAATGGCAACCTCTACGATATCTTTCCGTATTTGATTTGCCTTTTTGCATAAGTGTCCATCTGACAATGTTTTTTTACTTTCAGAAATACCCGTTTGGGGGGCTAAAAACTTCCGGTTTGATTTTATTGATGGTTTGAATGCGGTAGTAATTGCATCTTCAAAAACATTTTCTTTTATTTTATCCATTAATTAACTTTTATTTCCTACCATTTGCGATAAACTCAGATAAAATTAACGTGTTCAGGTGTGTTCTTTAAATCCCAGAGGTATCTGTTTATTTCATCCATCCGGCAGTTTACCCTGCATTGTTCAACATCGAGTTCCTTTTCCACCCAATGAAGCGACGCTCTCCTTTTCTCACCTTCCCAGATTTCTTTAAAAGAATTCTCGTATATGTTGCCATAACAGAATTTCTCATCGCCGAGATATACACTGCATCCCCAGACATTTCCACCAGCATCCACATATGACCAAAAAGGAAGTGATAAGCATCTGTTGTAATTTTTCCTCACTTCATCCCACTTCCTCATCGTATTCGCTCTGAATATAACGCTAAATTCTTTTGTACCAATCGCTGATAGTTCGTCAGAAAGATTCATA
This sequence comes from Candidatus Brocadia sp., assembly GCA_013360945.1. GTDB lineage: Bacteria > Planctomycetota > Brocadiia > Brocadiales > Brocadiaceae > Brocadia. Next base: position 8,458 of record JABWAQ010000049.1, on the reverse strand, counting down.
TATTCGCTGTACTTTATGTCTTTATATTTATGAGTCTTACTCATCGGATGCTGTGAATATGGTTTGACAACGAGATAATCCATACCAATATCTTTCGCGATTTCTGCCAAAAGCACAACCTCATGCTTATTCTCAGGCAGCAACAGTATCTGCATACCCAAAGTGCATGTATAGTTATTCTCTCGCTTTATTTTTGCTGCATGTCTGAGATTTGTAATTACCGTGTCAAAGTCGGATGGTTTTGTTCTGTGGATTTTTGCATATGTTTCCCTGCTTGCGGCCCCTATGCTTACCTTCATCCACTCTAAATCAGGAAGTATTTTTTCAGAAAGAGATTCGTCTAATAACGCCGCATTCGTAGTCAACGCAACGTCTATCCCGGATTTTTTTGTATGATGTATTATCTCCGATATCTGTTCATGCACGAGGGGTTCGCCCTCCCCGCCATACATCACACTCTTTAGCCCAAGATGTCCCATTTCTGAGAGTCTTTCCATGAGTACGGCGGCATCAAGGCATCTCTTCTGATACCCCATAAAATCAAGCGCGCAAAACGTGCACCGGTGGTTACACGTCCCTGACGGGCTTATCTCCATGTAGATGGGATAGATTAATTTCCTGTTCAACCAATCGTTTACCCGTGGCACATGGTACAAAAGTTTGTGGCTATCTATGCGGTACTTATCCATACTTATCCATTTGCTTGTATTAATTGATTGATCGAGAATTTTATATTGTCAACGCAATCTATTTCTTCATCCCATCCGGTAATAAACCATCGCTTGCCTTTTTCTGCCACCATAACCTTTTTCTCTCTTGTAAGCACCCACACTATTCTTTCAATGCCCGCAGCAAGTAAATCGTCTGTTTTCTCATTCACATAATGTGTAATATCGCCGTATTTTTTCAAATCGGCTTTTGTGTCAACTTCAATAGCAACCTTAGGGGGGATAGCAATATACTCGTCTTTCAGTAACCAATCTTTTACCTTTTCTCTCTCAAAGATCGCAATATCTAGATTTCGCCAGTTCTTTGGAGAAAACCTAAATCCCACCTCGTTCGGTAAAATCACGTATTTGTTACTTATTTTAGATAACAAAAGGTTTAAAATGAGCATGATTAAATATGACTGCAATCCACTGCTGCCCATAACCTCCTCCAGCGATTTCTCGCCCGTGAGCACTTTATTGTAATCCCGATAATAAACAGGGCGTCCACTTACCATTTCGCAAATAAGTTCCTTTGGTATTTTTCTCCTTTTCCCCTTTTCTTTAATCAAAGCGCCTGTTTCTTTATCCATTGCCCTTACCCCTAACCCGAACGAGCCGGAAGAGACAAAACCAGGAACAAATTTTTCCACTCATGTTTTTTGCTAAAAAAGTCATAGTTGTTATGGGAAATGCCCTGATTCACTTACCTCTTACGCTCATAATCGTATCAATAATACAATGACATATAGAATGGTGAATTACTTCAACGACTCCGTATGATTTCGAAGGGACATAAAAATTAAACTCTCCCAAAGACGAAAGCGGGTTGTTCTCATCAAAACCAGAAAGCGTCACTACCTTACAGTTTTTTGTCCTCGCGGCTTGAACACCGAGCAGGATATTTTCCGACTTTCCAGAACTGCTTATGGCTACAAGTATATCTCCTGCATCCGCAAACATTTCAATCGGTTTTCCAAAAACGTGTTGATAACCGTAATCGTTACCAATACACGTCAATAGCGGTCCGTCGTTAAAAGAAATGGCTTTCATACCACCGTTCTTCCAAAAATCAATGGCCATATGACTCGATATGGCTGCACTACCGCCGTTACCAATAAAAATTGTTTTGTATCCGGAAGCTGCTTGAGATGTAATGAGGTTGCATGTCATCTCAATCCCTTGGGGAAAAGTTAATTTTTCACTGCTTTTACTTGTAACTCTGGTGGAACTGATAAAACCAAAAAGATTTTTGTAATAATTCTTTGCAAATTCTTGCATATTAAATTTTTCTTTTTACTTCAGAATAGCACGTATAAATTCCAGAAGCTCATACTTTTCTACAGGCTTTTTATTCCCAACAATCTGCACTGCCAAAGCGCCTACGGCATTTCCTATAAAGGAGACTATATCTAGCGGTAATCCACGTGCAAAACACGGTGCGGTAAAGGAAAAAAAGGCATCACCGGCCCCTACGGTATCAACTACTTTTGTTGAAAATACGGGTGTTCTATTTATTTCATTTTTACAATTTATGCCTATGGATCCTCTTTTACCTAATGTTACAATTAAGTATTCTGCATTTATCTCCAGTTTTATTTCTCTGGCAATATCTTCAATATTTGTGTATCGCTCCTGCGCTGCCAGCCTGATCTCAGGCTCATCCAAACAAACAAAGTAAGGATTATTATATTTGGTAATCATATTAAAACCAGCATTAGCAGCATTCGTCTGTGTGTTAACCGCGTATTTTTTTGAAATTTCTTCAATTACTTTTTTTATTTTGTTGGTGATAAAACCGTGTCCAAAGTCAGATACAAGTACAAGGTCATACTCAGGTATTTCTGATTTTAAATAATTAATGATACGTAATTCACAATTACCATCAATATAACTATCATTTAAATAATTTACTTCATAAATCTTTTGATTTAGATATTGATCGATGTATCGTTTCTTAACAATCGTAGGGCCGTCGTCCCTATAAAAGAATTTAGTGTTAACATTTGGTCTAAGACTTCTTAAAATAAAATCTTCTCTAGAATTGTGATTTCCCAGTAATGTAACTAGTTGTACTCTGTCGCATAAACCTGAAATATGATTTGCTATAGCAAAAGCCCCTCCTGCAAATGTCTCATGAGTTATGTATTTGCTTACAACAAGGTGAGATTTAGCAGATTTACCCATCGCTGCGCAGTAATGGTACTCATCAATTATTCCGTCTCCGACAAGCAAGACTTTTAAATCTTTTAGTTTATTTAAGCCTTCTATAATATCGTTGAAACTGTAGTTTGCGGAAAAACTTTTGAGATAAGTTCTCGTTTCCTCTGGGTAAATATCTAAAAAATTATTTATTATTTGAGATGAACTGAATCCAAATCCGTCTGTTTCATAAATCTTACTTTTACCAAAGTAAAGCTCCTTTTCTTCCTCAAATATCTTTTTATGAGTCTTTTCATCGCGCTCTTTATGTGATTGACCTTTTGCAAATATATCAGGTTTTATTTTTTTTACACATTCAAATGGAAATTCATCATCCACAATGCAGACATAATCTATATATTCCAACGATGCTACATTTTCAGCCCTTAATGTGTCTGAGAAAATTGGCCTTCCAGGACCTCTGCGAACATCCTTATCTTTGATAACAGTAACTATGAGTATATCCCCTTGTTTTTTTGCTGATTTGAGATGGGTTATCATACCAGGATGAATGAGGTCAAAAACCCCATGAGTCTGAACGACAACTTTCCCCTGTAGTTTAAGATTTTCAACCAAATTAATAAGGTCATTAATCGATAATATTTTCTTCTTAATCAATTCTTCCATTGTCATTATGCAGCTTAGCCGTTGCCAATCTTATTTTCGTGCCGATGCTATACCGAATTATTATTCAAAAAATAGTTATTAAGCAATTTGGTTGAAGAGAATACTATTTCATGTGTAAACCTCATCTCTGCTCCAATTTCTCGGAGTACTTTATATTCTTTTTGAATCTTTCCCGTCTTGTCATCTAAATTCTCAAATTCCTGACCTTTCACATATATATCAGGTCGTAAAAGTCGCAAGGTCTCCTCAGCCGTTGGCCATTTATTAATCGCAACATAATTGACACATTCTAATGCTGCTATACACTCTGCTCTAAGATTTTCATGAAATACTGGCCTGCCGTGTCCTTTATCAACGTAGACATCGGGAGTAACAGTGACAACAAGAACGTCTCCCATTTTCCTGGCTGCTTGAAAATATTTAATATGTCCCGGATGCATGAGATCGAAACATCCGTGGCATAACACTACTTTTTTCCCTTCGGATTTTAATTTCTGTGTTATATGAGAAAGTTTTTCAAGGGCTATAATTTTCACACGAATAAACCTTTTTAAAGCTAGTATTCCTACACCAAACTTTTAGCACTTTTAATAAATTTTTGATATACCCAAAGCGAAATAAACATCAGGCATTGAGACACTCAAAAATAACAATAAATTACATTGCCCTGAATTTTTCTGATTTAAAAGGAGAAAAAAAAGCATCTCTTTCGCAGCAAGATTAGACTTGCAGAAAAGAATGGTTGAAAAACCGAAATGGCTTTGCCTATTTAGACATGGTAATTTTTTAGGATTTATTTGTTTCTTGTTATCCAAGGTTTGGAAATTCAATTATGTATAATCTCTTTGGTTCTGTTTTACTCGAGTAATGAGCGAAATATGATAAATAACACAAAGTCTTTTGTCAATTATTTTTTACCTTTTTCAGCCTCATTTATTGCAGTCCAAAGGCTGGGAATAGTCTCAGAGTGCCTTCCTTGCACGTAAAAACTCTCCCCACCATCAGCAACTGTCCTCACCAACATGGTCTTCCATGGTCTAAAGTAGTAGTCTGGACTGCCTTTATCTGGCTCTTTATTGAAAGAGCCAGGAAGCTCATGTAAGTCGCAAACTAATGTGGTAAATTTTGTAATAGTTTTTCCTTGACTATTTGCAACGTTTCTTGTCATACTAAGAGCCTTTAAGAAAACCTCCGGCCCCATTACAGCGCTGCCAAAATTCATTACGACTCCATCCTCAAGATTTTCTACAATTTTTGCAAAAGACAAAAAATCACGATATGATGTTTCTCCCGTTGCTGCTCCATTGCAATTCGGATGTTCATGAATTATATCGTAGCCTATGCCAACATGAACGGTAACAGGAACTTTTAATCGGTAACCAGCAGCCAATAAGCTAATATTTTTGTAAGGAAAATCTTCACTAAGTATAGCCTTTCCAATTGCCATCCCCATTCCAAGGCCGATTTTATAACCTTGATTGATAATATCATTTATCTGACCTGTTTCTTTCCATAAACCAAACTGGCCTTCCCTTATATATCGTGCAACACTTTCTGTGGTCGCCCCTATAAGTGCAAATTCAAAGTCATGAATCATTCCAGCCCCATTCATTGCGAGACAGGATATATAACCCCTTTCCATTAAGTCAATTATGTATTTTTGAATACCAGCCCGTATAACATGCCCACCGAAAATCAAAATTATTCCTTTACCTTTTTCTTTAGCCAACAGCATTCGTTGGGCAACATTTTTCATAGATTTATGATAGGATTTTACATTCTCAAGAGGCATAATAATTCCGATATCAATATCATGAACTCTTTCTTTCAGTGGTTTTATTTTTAATTGCGTCCTGTCAAAAAATACCATGTTATATTAGTTTGCTAAAGCACTACCTTTGTTATTCGTTATATGCAGAATAATCACAAAAATCATTCAACTTTAATTAGCTGCGTTTTTTATTACTGCATTTACTGTTTGTAATAAATCCTTTGCAGGTTGATCATTAGAAGATAGCTGAAGAATTTTTTCAAGTATTTTTTTAGCGTCATCATATCTTTTCATTACATAATAAGCCGTTGCGATGTTTTGATAGGCATCTATATCGTCGGACTTTGCCAATAAAATTTGTTCGGATTCCTTTATCACGTCTTCCCACATCCCCCTCTTTCCATAAATAAGGATTTTGAGTTTCTTAAAATAGATATCGTTAGAGAGAGGAAGTATTTCACCCAGCAGCGCCTCGGCTTCATTTAATTGATTCTGTGCAATTAACTTCTTGATTAACGGCTTGTGCGCATTCTCAAGTTTTTCAGTCAATTTGGGATAATCTGGCTTCATGTGTAATATCTGTTTGAATGACAGGATGGCCTTATCATAAAGGCCCCTTTTCATATAATACGTACCGAGACAATCATAATACGATGCTTTGTATGGATTAATCGAAATGGCCTTTTCACAGTATCGAATGATTTTATTGCTATAATCGGCCTTTGTATTATGTTCTAACAAATCGTATGCATTTGCCAGGTGAATAAATGCAAAATCCTCGTTAGGGTCGATTCTGATAATTTCTTCAGCTTCTTTTATTGTCTGTTTGATAAGGTCTATATTATCTAAATCTTTTCTCAACATAAAAAGGTAGGCATCACATAGTTGATAACGATAAATGGTTTGTCTGGGGTTGTAGAAGATGCTGGCCGTATAATATTCTAATCCCTTCTGCCAATATGGATTTCTATCAAGTTCGTTTCCTGATTCCTGATGCGTTGTTGCAAAGGCCAAAAAATCCGATCCTTTTTTGTGTATTACGTCTGCTTTGTAAATATTGATCAAATAACAAAGACCATATACCAGAATTCCTATAATTGGGAGATAACATGAATAAAAGAGGGGGACAGGTAAAGCACGTTTGATGGTTCTTATATTGGGCTTTTTTTGAGACACTTGTTCTTTTATCGCGCTCCTTGCAGGTGAATCTTTTTCTTCCATAGAATTCACTAATGCTATACTTGCTGCCAAAAAGATCCAAAAGTGCAATGTAATAGTGTATTCAATTACATTGAACTGCTGCTGAACAAAATATCCCACAAGGCATGCCAATAGACCGGAAAGGATTAATCTATTGCGTAACAGTGCGCCCCCTCCTACCAGGGGCGGGGAATACTCATTATCTCCTTGTATTCCTCCCCCTGTCCCCCTCACTGCGAGGGAGAAAGTCCTCCCCCTGTCCCCCTCCGGAGGGGGAGAAAGGGGGAGGTTTATGCAGGGGTGAACAGCTCGCTTTTCACTACGTGGGAAATGTCTTTTTATGAATAGTATAAATGCACCAAAAATCCATAAATAAGTCCCTAATCCAATAACTCCACACGTAGTTGCCTTATCGAGGATATCATTGTGAATGCCCAGGACATTTTCAAATTCAGGGGTGGAAGGTGATTGCTTGTAGTGATTAAAAGCATATCGTGGAAGCACCGGACCAAGTAAATCCGGGCCAATACCTGTCAAAGGATAATCACGAATCATTTCTATAGCTGATTTATATTGAATGACGCGATACAATATCGATTGCCCCCCACGGGTATTTATAAAGTAGGAGCGACCAATTGGGTCGCCTTTGTTTGCATCCGTCAAGGCTACAGCAATGTCCCCTTTTTGTTTTAAGAGATACAGCAATTGATTTATAGGATGTTTATACTTGCAACCCACGAATACACCAAAAATCACAATAAAACAGAAGGCCGAAACAATGAATTTGATTCTATGTTTGACAATAAATTCTAAGTATATTAATACCGTTACGCATAAAATGCTAAAAACAAATCCCAGCCAGGCGCCGCGTGTCTTTGTGGCATAGAGATTAAACAGCATGAGCGCCATGACAACAAATAGGAATGCCAGAAAACACTTTTCCAGGAATGTTTTTTTTGCTGAAAGGTTTTTCGATTGTGACAAAAATCCTGCAAGTATCAGAGGAAACACGGAAACGAGATATCCGGAAAAGAAGACAGGGTTCCCAAATGTGGAGGTAATTTTGAGTCTTTCGTCCACATTTGCCCATGAAATAGGGTCGTAATCAAGAAATTGGATGACTCCATAAATGGAAGATAGAAAACATGCGATGGATATTGCAATTGTCATATAAAAAACATGTTGTCTTCTAAAATAAGTAATGATTGCAAAAAAAAGAATAATATATCCTGTCGATGTGAGCAATCCTTCGTAATGCACGTAGTAACCAAATACGCTTATGGTTTTATTGAGGGAAAATATGGTACTCAAAAGGACGGCTGCTATATAGGCAAGCACTGGATATGTTAATGGTGTATGGCGAAAAAAAGAACAACCCCCTGAATCCCCCTTTATTAAGGGGGACTTATGGAGTTGTTTTATTAAGGGGGATTTCCCTCCCCCTTTTTCCCCCTCAGGAGGGGGATAGAGGGGGAGGAAGGGGGACTTTGGGGGTTGCTCTCCATTTATTAAGGGGGAGTGAAATGTGCCTTGTCTGTGGATATTGTGGGATGATGTAGAATTTTTGACAGAAATTGATATTGTTCCCTGTTTAAAAGGTACAGAGACAAGTTTCATTAACCAAACTGAAATAATGAAGAGTACCGTTCCATAAAATAAAACGAGTTTGCATAAACTAAAAGGTTTTACGAGATGAAGGTCTATGGTAAGTGGGAGTGCGCATAAGAGAAATAGTATCAAACCAACGATTATGGTATCGATTTTTCTGGTGATACTTTTACTGACATCACGATACTTGTCTTGCATAATTATGCGAACTCAGTAATTATTTGGCTGTAATATCAATTCGTAGCAGCATTGTCCGGTTAGAAATTTGCGTAAAACAAAAAACAATAAATTTTTTTAGAAAGAGGTATTTTTTGCTTGACTTTTTGAAATAGTCAACGATGGC
>JABWAQ010000048.1 GCA_013360945.1 Candidatus Brocadia sp. | reverse complement strand
TTTCATGAGACAAACAAAAATCCAACTTACCGAAGAAGATCGAACAACCTTGAAGTCATTATGCTCCAAGGGGCGGTGTATGGCCAGAGAATTCAATCGGGCGCATATATTATTGGCTTTAGACCAAAACGTGCCTGAAAATCAAATTATGTCAGTTCTGGGTATTGGCCGAACCGCTATTTGGCGCACACGCGCCGCCTACTTGGAAAAAGGCCTGAATTATGCTTTGCACGATGTAGAACGGCCCGGGCAACCGATACTATATGGAACCGATCAGCAGGCCGAGGTCGTAGCTTTGGCATGTAGCGCGCCGCCGAAGGGTGCCAAGCGCTGGACAATCGGCTTGTTGACCGAAGCAGCGAGACGGCGTCCGAAGCTTAAAAAGATTAGTCGTGAAAGCATTCGCCTCTTTCTAAAAAAAACGATTGCAAACCCTGGAGCAAGTTGATGTGGTGCATTGGCAAATTGACCAAGGAATATCGCGAAAGAATGTATGATTTGCTGGATATTTACGCGAGGCCTTATCAGGAGAACGAGCCGGTGGTCTGTGTAGACGAGAAGAGCAAACAGCTTTTGGAACAACCACGGACACCGATTCCAGCCAGCCCAGGTAAACCAATGAAAGAGGACTACGAGTATAAGCGTGCCGGTACTCGTAATATTTTCATGGCGATTGAACCCAAGGGCGGACGCCGGCAGGTCGTGGTGACCGCCCGACGCACCAAGGGTGATTTCGTAAAGTTCGTCAGCCATTTGGCCAAAAAAGTTTATGGAGGAGCACACAAGATTCATCTGGTGCTGGACAACCTTAACACTCATTTTTGCAGCAGCTTTGAAGAAGTATTGGGCATTAAACGAGCGACTCAGTTGTTGGAACGGGTGGAATTCTTGGTTGAATATGGCGGAAATTGAAATCGGTATCATGGATCGACAGTGTACCGGGTGCCGATTCCCAAGCGAACAGATACTTCGGTCTGAAGTTGCCGCTTGGACGGAGCGACGTAATCAAGCCCGATCAACAATAGACTGGAAATTCACACGGCAAGATGCCGATCATAAGTTATCTCGTCATTATGTTTCGTAATTATTTTGTTCTAGTACTAGTCCCAACATGACCAGAGCGATAAAGATCATGTATCCTAATCCACCAATCTGGGTCAAGATAAGAATAATAATTTGTCCAAAAAGTGAATAAAAATTTCCTATATCTACCACAGACAATCCCGTGGTAGAGATAGCCGAAGTGGCCATGAACACGGCGTCAATGAACGATTGCGAATTACCCGAGGCGGAAGCCACAGGCAGTGTCAGGAGAAGAGACCCTATTATGATAATAGCAATAAAACCAATGAGAAGGAGCCGATGAGGGGATAGGGTGGAATAGAACATGATTTTTATATGAATCCTTTACGGGTATTACTGGTTCTAGAAAGTCATTGACACTACTTTATGTGTCTGATATATTACTTAATTAGTAATTGTTTCATATTATCACGATGTGCCAAATAAATTACAAGATGTTTTTCTCTCCTGATATTTTGCAAATCGTGTGATGGTTTTATGGGAAACGTAAGGAACCACATCTATGGAAAGGATACGACAAGAAAATACCGTTAAAGAGATTGTTGAAAAATTTCCCATAACCCGCCGTATCTTTGAAACCTATGGCATTATGTGCGGCGGCAATATCCTTCCTGACAAGCCCCTTTCCTTCTTTGCAAAGATGCATAATGTCAGTCCAGCCAAATTGATTGACGACCTCCAAAAACTTATTGACAGGGGAGTCGATTCAGACGGCGACATGGCAATCACAAGGCCACAAACCGAACACGTCTATGAGATATTTGTAAAGACGGCAATAATCATTGTGCTTTCCACAGGATGCCTTTATGGTGCTTCACTCCTGGCCTATATGGCATTTCAGAATTCACTCACTTCTGTATCCTGGATCCTTACTGAGACACACGGTGACACACAAGTATATGGATGGGTTGGCCTGTTTATCATGGGCATTTCATACTTTGCCCTGCCTAAATTCTGGAACTCCATGCTATATAGCACACCGCTGGCTTACAAATCTTTTTTTTTGATGGTGGCAGGTATCTTTCTCTCCTTCGTCTTTAAAACAACTTCGTATTATTCAGGTTTCTTTTTCTTAAAAATTCCCGTTTTGATTGGATGTGCTTTTCAAGCTGCATCGATTGCCATTTTCATTTACGTCATTTGCAGGACGTATTTTTCTTCGGAAAAACAGAAGTTCGAAATTTACGAAGGATTTCTCTTATCCAGTTATCTCTGGTTCATCTTTCAGGCCATCACCTTTGTTGCTTTATACTTCCATTTTAGTGTAGTGGGAAACACGGATATCCCGGAGGCCTTTAAAAATCCCATTCGTCATATCCAGATCGTGGGATTTGCCTGTATGGTTATCATTGGGATATTCACAAAAACCTTACCGATTTTCCTTGGTATCCAGGAACCCGACAGGAAAATTAACACCTATGTTTTATATATCCTGAATATCTCGATTGCCTTAAAGACAATATCAGGATTTTACCGGGAATATACCAATAACCTGCATGGTTTTTTTACGGTGATTTTTTGTTTGGCGGGAATTTTAGAAACATTGGGGGTATTTTTATTCATCTATAATTTGAATTTATTCGACAACCGGAAGGCAGTTAAAAACCCAACGGCCTTACCGACTGGATTCAGAAAATACATTCGAGCTGCGCTTATCTGGCTGTTTGTTTCGGAAAGCGCACTCTTGACCTTTACGATTTATGAAGCCGTGTCAGGAGACACGATTTCCCATGCCTTGTTTGGCGCATACCGGCATGCCATCTTTGTTGGATTCATCAGCATGATGATCCTGGGATGCGCCTCCAAGATGATTCCCCTAAGCAAGGGGGTAAAATTATGCAGTCCAAAACTGCTCAACGCGACTTTTATATTTATAAATATTGGATGTGTGTTCAGGGTCGTTGCCCAACCCATTGCCACGCATCTCTATCCACAATTTTATCCCTTTATGGGAATGAGTGGCTTTTTTGAATATGCAGCCATGTTTTTCTTCGGTATAAATGCGTGGCAGACCATGAAACTCGATATAGAAGAGGAATCTTCAGAGCAAATCAAAATTGCAACGGCCAGTACAAACGTCTACCAACTCATCAAGCAGTATCCACAAACCCTGGATGTTTTGGTAGGATTCGGTTTCAAACAACTGAAAAATCCCATCCTCAGAAATACCCTGGCAAGAACCATCAGCTTAGGGCAAGCCGTACAGATCAACCCCATTAACCTTGAAGACTTATTGAAAGAGTTAAATGCAGCGATAAAGACGGGCATCGGGGTAAAAGTGGCTTAGAAAAACTATTTTTGCAAATGAGTAAGGCTTACGGCCATGAAGTCAAAAGGTACAATCGTTTCTAATAGGGAAATAGTGAAGATATTAAAGGAAAACAGGAGAAGAAAGCTTTGTAGGTCTTTGTACCGGATGCCTCAGTAATTCTGAAGATTAGAAAATGGAGTGATGGTCACGGCTGGCAGGGCTTATTTCGAAAAATCAAAAGGCAAAGGCAAGACCATATTGGTTTGAGGAGAAATGAAAGATGACTCATTTCCTGGATGAAAAAAGATGGACATATGAGGACTATCTGCATTTGGCAGATGACAAAAGATATGAAATTTTGAAGGGTAAATTATCAATGATGACCCCTGCGCCAGAATTCAATCACCAAAGAATCGCCATGAGACTGGCAGTTAAATTTTACTTGTTTGTAGAAAAATATGGTTTGGGGTACGTTGTAGATGCCCCAACTGATGTCATACTGGATGAAGAGAACGTAGTACAGCCTGACATCCTGTTTATATCAAACAAAAATAAAGATATTATCAGGAAAAAAGGGGTTTTTGGCCCGCCTGACTTAGTCGTGGAAATAGTCTCGCCATCCACTCAATATAGAGACGTTTATGAAAAGAAAGATTTGTATGCAAGGTTTCAAATAAAAGAGTATTGGATAGTCAATCCCTATATGAAGTGCATAGAGGTATTGTCATTAAATGAGAAAGGTGCATACGCACTATTTTCTGAGGGCTATACGGATGAAGGTGAAAACAGAATGATTAAATCAGCAGTTTTAAAGGATTTTATTGTAGATTTAGGAGAAATATTTAAAGGAGATTTTGAAGGGAAATAGGGCATTAGACTCTTTTTTTTCATAGGGCCCTTTCGCCCCTTCGGGGTTTGTTGTTTTTGTTATCCATGCACAGGGTGCCTCACCCCCCGCTAATATCCCAACGGCCTTTCAGACCTCACCTTTTGCGTTTACCGTCTCATTTTGTTTGCTATGTGCGGTAGAATTTGAAAACGCGCTGAATAATCCATACAAACAAGCCAAGTGCCAAATAACACATAAATTCCAGGAAACTGATTTAACCTGTTACTTTGCCAGGATTGCAGGACCAGCCTTTACCATATATTTAATCCCGGAAACCAGGGTAATAATTACGGTAAGCCATAGCATAAAAATTATTCCCTGTTTGATGGCTATAAAATGCTTGAAATAAGCGAAGAACAGCAAGATGATGCTAATTGTAAGTGATTGGATAAACATCTTTGCCTTTCCCCATATCGTTGCCCCGAATTCAATCCCCCTCGATTCTGAATAGCTTCTGAGGCTGTTAACCAAAAATTCCCTTGCTACAATTACGACCACCATCCAGGGCGGAATGATATCATGACCATGCTGTATAAGTAAGATAAATCCACCACAGACAATAATCTTATCCACAAAGGGGTCTGCTATACGCCCAAAATCAGTGAGGAGGCCTTTTTTTCGGGCCAAATAGCCGTCCAGCCAGTCGGTTAACCAGGCTAATAAAAATGCAGCGAGGGCAATAGTATAATAACGGTACGACAAAAATATAAAAAAAACGATGGCCAGCAAAAGCCTCATCAGGGTTAATCGGTTGGGCAGATTGAACGCCGTACATCTTATGAAATCAAATGAACTCATTTAGTCCTCTTTCCTACCGTTTATCCTAAGTTGTTCGACACAGAGAACACAAAAATATGAAGAAAAACTGCTTACTTTTGACATCTTCTATCTGTTGTGTCGAATCAATATTCCGGTTTTATGTCTTAGCTATCAGGTCATATCCTACAGTGCCTGTAATCATCATATTTTTAATATCGCCAGGTTTCAACTGATTTTCTAGTATAATTACCTTACTATCGACATCAGGCGCATCCCCGTATGTTCTTCCAAGCCATTCTCCATTCTTTTTACCCTTTTCATCAACCATAATGGAGATGGTATTCCCTACCAGATTTTTGTGCTTTTTCAAAATAATTTCTTGTTGTGCAAGCATGACTTCCTGTAACCGGTGTTCCTTTACCTCTTTGGATATCTGTTTTTTAAAGGATGCGGCAGGTGTACCTTCTTCTCTTGAGTAAGTAAATGCCCCTAGCCTTTCAAATTGGGTACTTTTTACGAATTCTAAAAGCTCAGCAAAGTGTTCTTCTGTTTCTCCGGGGAATCCCACGATAACAGATGTCCTTAAAAAAAGACCAGGTATGTGGCTGCGTAAATCATCGATCAGACGCTCAATGTACGCATGTGTTACACATCTTCCCATCTTCTCCAAAACAAAATCATTAATGTGCTGAATCGGGAGATCAATATATTTACAGATTTTATCATACCGGCCTATAACATGAATAAGCTCCGGATAAAAATGCCTCGAATGGGTATAGAGTATCCGTATCCATTCAATGCCTTCTATCCCTGAAAGTTTTTTTAATAGTACATGGAGCTGCTGTTTCCCATACAAATCTACACCGTAAGAGGTCGTGTCCTGTGAAATAATATTAATTTCTTTTACCCCCTCACAAGCCATCCGGTGTGCCTCTTCCAGAATATTTTCTATCGTCCTGCTATAGAACCTTCCTCGTATGCCGGGTATGGCACAATAACTACAACGGTTATCGCATCCATCTGAAATCCTGAGATAGGCATAATGTCCCGGTGTTAGCCTGATGCGATTGCGCCAGTCGTCACTGCACTGTGCAGAATTGGTTTTTTCCCTTTTATGATCTGAACCTGACAAAGCAGTCAGTTTATCAAAATCCTTCAACCCCACCACATGGTCGATTTCGGGAATTTCTTTCTGCAATTCTTTGGAATACCGTTGGGCAAGACAGCCTGTCACAATGAGTTTTTTACAGCGTGCGTCATCTTTCAGTTTTGCCATCCTGAAGATCGTATCAATTGATTCCTGTTTGGAATCATCGATAAAACCGCAGGTATTTACAATCAGTACCTCTGCATCTTCGGGATATTGACAAATCGTACTTCCACTATCCGCCACCCTGCCGAGGATTTCTTCCGCATCCACCAGGTTTTTTGGACATCCCAGATTGATTAAAGCAACCTTCTTCGATTTCATATAGTTATTTTAGTATTACTTTGTAAAAGTTTCCTTTTTAGCAAGATTTTTTACCTCCTCTTCATTCCCGCCTGGAGAAGAAGAGGGACAAGGGATAGTCAATTTGGTTGCACTTTTATTGCTTTAGTATCTAACAAAAAATATTTTTATATTTTCGGCAAAAACAATTTTATCAATAACTGATTTGTCAAGTAGTACAAGACTTCTAAGTCAATTCACAGAGGCGCGTACTTTTTAAAAATGAAAGCTAATGGTATTGATAATCTCTGCCGACTCGTTTGGGTTAGACATTATCCATTTCTTCCTGATTCATGCGTGCCATTTGGGCATCCCATTCTTCCAACGTCAGGAATACCTCTCTGGCCTGGCTCCCTTTATATTCTCCCACAATCCCGTCTTCAGCCATCAGATCGATCAATTTTGCTGCGCGGGAATATCCGATCTCCAATCTTCTCTGTAAAAGTGAGACAGACCCCCTTTGTGTTTCAAGCACTATTCTCACAGCATCATTATAGAGACCGTCCTTAGCGCTATTCTCTCTATCAGAAGCGCCTTTCCAGCACTTTAATTCCGGGCTAAACTGCGGCGCGGCGCACTTTCTGAGATATTCAACGACATTCCTTACCTCTTCATCGCTTACATAAGCCCCCTGGACACGCACCAACTTTGAGGTTCCCGGCGGCAAGAACAACATATCCCCGCTCCCCAGGAGTTTCTCTGCCCCATTTTGGTCCAAAATCGTCCTTGAATCCACTTTTGAAGCCACGTAAAACGATATTCGTGAAGGCAAGTTCGATTTGATTAACCCGGTAATCACGTCGACTGACGGTCGCTGTGTTGCCAGTATGAGGTGAATACCAACGGCACGCGACTTTTGTGAGAGACGGATTACGGAGGCTTCCACTTCTTTGGATGCCACCATCATCAGGTCGGCCAATTCGTCAACTACAATAACGATGTGAGGAAGATAAAAAGCCACATCCTCAAGGTTCGCATCCCCTTCGGGGTCCAGCCGCTTTTTAATTTCTGTCATGCCCAGTCTGTTATAACCATTGATGTGCTTTACACCCACGCTCGCCAGTAAGGCGTATCGTTCCTCCATCTTGTTTACCGCCCATTCCAGCACGGCCGCAGCCTTTTTCATGTCGGTTACTACAGGACTTATGAGATGAGGAATTTCCCGGAATAATGAAAATTCAACCATTTTGGGATCTACCAGCAAAAGTTGAACATCGTGGGGATGCCGTAAGAAGAGGATACTCAAGATAACTGAATTCAGGCAAACCGATTTCCCGGAACCCGTTGTCCCCGCAATGAGCAAGTGGGGCATAGACGCCAAATCCGATATGACGGGATTTCCTGCCACATCTTTACCGATCAAAAGCGGAATGGCCATCTTTTTCCGCATTTCTTCCGAAGCCTCCAGTAACTCCCTGAGCATCACCATTTTTCTTTGAATATTCGGAACTTCGATACCAATTGATGACTTACCCATCAATGGTGCAACAACCCGCACACTCGGCGCCTTCAAAGCAATGGCCAAATCGTCTGAAAGGCCCACTACCTTCCCAACCTTTGTCCCTGGCGCTAACTCTACTTCGTACATGGTAATGACCGGGCCCCTTTCAATTTCCACGACCTCTGATTTTACATTAAACTGATCGAGGGTATCTTTTAACACATGGGCGCGTTGTGAAATTTGATCCCAATCATCTGCAAACTCTTTAAAAACTGGTTTCTCCAATAAATTCAATGGCGGCAGTTCGTAGGCACATTCTTTTTTCCCCAGGGGCTTCGCATTGAAAATATCCGTATCTTCCTCTTCTCTATCCAGTTTGGCATCTTGTGATTCATGGTTTCTTTTAAACGCGCCTCCGGGTTCATAGAGTTCATCCTCTGTTTCCATGCTAGCACGCACACGATGCGCATCCGGATGGTTTTCAGTAAGGTTATCAATCAAACTGTTAGAACTATCAAGTGCATTTTCTTTTGAGCAATGAAGGATACCAAAATCTTTCGGTTTAGAATTGCCTGGTGAAGCTGATTTACCTTCTTTTACCAGGGGTTCTTTCATAAATGGGGAGATAAGGGTGTAATTGAGCAAGAGCATGATTGATAGAACAAACCCTAATCCTAAAATAATGAGAGTGCCGGTTAAATTGAAATACTCGTATAACCGGGAGACGATTACAATCCCAAAAATTCCACCTACATTTGCGGACAGAAAGTTCTTTTTCAACAAATAACACCCCAAAGTCAGCAATGACGAAACCGAAAATATCAATAAGACGGCGCCTATCACCCTTACCCAAAGATATTCGACACTCTCCTTATAAAGATATTGTACCCCTAGCCAGCTTATTAAAATAACAATCAGATAGGAAGTTTTACCCAAACATGCTATGGTGTATCCGGCAATTTGCGCCCCAGCCATTCCACAAAAATTATGCACAGGGTTATTGATGGGATAATCTGCAAAAGGGGGATCATTCGATGAATAGCTGAGAAAACTTAAGAAAATAAATAATGCGAAGGCAATAAGGATAACCGCAGTAACACAACGCACAAAACGTTTCATCCCCATAGTATTCCTTCTGAGAGGTTATTCTCTAAACCACACATGCCTTTAATGTCCCGTATGGCCAAAACCACCCATTCCACGGGGAGATTCTTCCAGGCGTTCAACCTCGACCAATTCGGCTCTGGTCACCGGTTGGATCACCAGTTGAGCAATCCGCATTCTTCGTTCTACCGTAAATCTGTCTTTCCCCAGATTGCATAAAATAATCCCAATTTCTCCACGATAATCGCTATCAATTGTGCCCGGGGTATTCACCAGTGTCAAGCCATGTTTCAACGCCAAACCGCTACGCGGTCTGACTTGCGCCTCGTATCCCTTAGGCACTTCGATGTGGATACCCGTTGGAATCAGCTTAATCTCATTTCGTTCAAGCGGAGTAGATTCATCTACTGCTGCATATAAATCCATTCCGCTGGCGGCTTCACTCATGTACTGTGGTAAAGGGAGGTCTTCACATCCCTGCTTTCTCATCACCTTTACTTTTATCCTATCCATTTATTTGTTCTTCTTATTGAGTTCTTCTTGAATAATACCAACAATCTTTTCAACGGAGGCTAATCTCCCTATCCCAACCCGGCCCGTACACAACCGTCCCTCTTCAGGTTCGATAATTCTGTATCCAAGCTCCATTAATCTCTTTATATTTTCCTGCACGACGGGATTCAAATACATACCATCATTCATTGCCGGTGCAATAATTACCGGGGAACGGGCTGCCATCGTGGTACAGGTTAATGCGTCATCAGCAATGCCAGATACGACCTTGCCAATAAAATTTGCCGTAGCTGGTGCAACCACCAGCAAATCTGCTCGTTCGGCCAGTGACACATGACCGGGGTCGTAATCTTCACTATCAAAAAAAAGGTCGGTTATAACCCGATTTTTTGAGATCGACTGAAATGTCACAGGATTAACAAAGCGTTGAGCAGCAGACGTCATGATCACGGCAACACGATGTCCCAGTTTCGTCAGGCCTGATACAATCTCAACGGCCTTGTAAGCAGCAATACTTCCTGTAACTCCCAAAACGATGTGATAGGTCATGATCAGTTCAGGTTTAGTATTTTACGGATTGTATTTACAGTTACTTCCAGATCGTCATTTACGATACAATAGCTATACCTGTCCCTATACTCTAATTCTTTATCGGCGATTTTTAAACGAAGCGCCATATCCTGCTCTTTATTTGCGTTTCTTTGTATTAACCGGTGGCCCAAGGTTTTTTTGTCTGGCGGCAGCAAAAATATCGATATCGTTTCCGGAAATTTTTCCATGATTTGCAATGCCCCTTGCACATCGATTTCGAGTATGTAAAAAACATCTTCTGTAAGGGCTTCTTTCAATGCCGTAACAGGAGTCCCATAATAGCACCCGCAATACTCTGCGTATTCTGCCAGTTCGCCCCTCCGAATCATTTCTTTGAATTCGGTAGCAGATACAAAATGATATGCCTCGCCATTCTTTTCGCCGTGTCGCGGTAAACGGGTGGTCACAGACACTGACTTCTTTACCTGCAGGTCTTTTTCAAGCAATTTGCAAACGGTTGTCTTGCCTGACCCGGATGGTCCTGAAATAATTACAATCTTACCCATCTGGCATATTACCTTTTGAGAGAATACATAACGCTGCACGGCCGCAACCAAAACACATGGTTAAAGAAACAACCCCCTAAGTCCCCCTTTACTAAGGGGGATTTTGGAGTTCCCCCTTAGTAAATGGGGGTGAAGGAGGTTGTAAAAAACTTGCTAAAAGAGGAAGATTTCACCCTGTAATACTATATCATGTTCGTAGCTATTCACCACCCTTGCCATCTCCCAAAAGGGAAGATATTATAGCAATTTTCAATTGCATAAGTTTATCAATAAGCTTTCCCTTCCCCCGGTGGGAGAGGTAAAGGGGGGAGCAGGGAGCAGAATCGTTGCCCCTACTCAATATTAAATATCTGCTCCCGAATCTTCTCAATCTCCGTTTTTACATCAACTAAATCCTTCAGCATCACACTATCATTTGCCTTTGAGCACATGGTATTGGTTTCACGAAACATCTCTTGAACAATAAAATCGAGTTTCCTCCCTATCGGTTCATCCAGATGTATTGTTTCCTGCAATTGATATAAATGACTTTTCAGACGACTGATCTCTTCGCTAATATCACATCGATCTGCAAAGACAGCAATTTCGCGACAAAGATTGCTATCGGTTAATTCTACGGTGGTTTCAGCCAGGAGTGAGGCAACCCTGTTTTGTAAACGCTTACTATATTCCCGGACTACCACAGGTGCCCTTTTTTCAATTTTATCGAGTATCGAAATGATGCCTTCTTTTCGCTGTTCAATGTCTTTACCAAGATGCCTACCCTCAACAGATCTCATTTCCAGCATCTTTTTCAAGGCTTCATCGATAAGGGAAACGCATATGGATAGCAGGGTATCTCTATCATCTTCAGGGTTTTTCCCCTTTTGCAATACGCCGGGAAGCAGTATCAAGGAGTTAACGGATATTTTTTCCTTTGAACCTATCTCTTTTTTAATAGAATTTAATAAATGATAATACTCTTTTAACCTGTCACTCCTTAAGACGTACTCAGATTCTTGCCGGAGCGAGTGGTAATTTACATTGAGAAGAACCGTACCCCGATTAATTTTTTCTCTGATTGGACGCTCAATTTCGTTTTCAAAGGCTTGCATTATGTCCGGCAGCCTCGAATCTATCTTCAAGAATCGATTATTGACAGAACGCAATTCTACACGTATCGTACGTTCATCGTCTTTATACTCAGCAATACCAAAGCCTGTCATACTTTTGAGCATTGAGGTCACCAAATCTTTTGCGTTAACAGGCTATTTATCAGTTTTTTCACTTGTTTCTTTTCGTTCTTCGGCCACAGACTTTTTTGTAACGTTTGATGTTTGTTCTTCTTCCTGAACAGGATTCATACCAACTGATTGTCCTTGCGATGCCTCACCCTTCATTTCTGATTGATGATAGGAACTTTCCTGTGCCGGCTTGCTTGCCTCTTCTTCTGCAACATTTTGCATGCCAACCGCAGAGGTATCACCTGGCTTCCCTTCAGCATGCGGAACATCACCATGTTCGTGACCCTCGTGTCCTGGATGTTCATGCGTGTGCTGTGATTCGGGGACTCCCTGCGTAATCATCGTATCTATCGTCTTTGTAGGAATAGACAACTTAAACAAAAATATCGTGGCAACAATAAATGCAGCGCCGATGAGGTACGTAACTTTAGACAAAAATGTGCTTGTCCTTGTACCAAAAGCAGACTGGTCTCCCAACCCACCAATAGCAGCCAATCCTCCACCCTTGCCCGATTGTAATAAAATAGACCCGATCATGAACACACATAATATGGGTAAAACGATCTTTAACGCAATGATTAAATTTAAAAAGTAGAATGCATTTAATATTCCAAAGATAACAACGATCGCGATTCCCCATTTAAATGCCTTTTCAGCCTTTACCATGTAACTCTCCCAATAGTAAAAAACCCAACGATCAAAAACATTCCTGCTTTGATGCGGCCTCAATAATTTTCAAAAAAGATTCTAACCGAATACTTGCACCACCTACCAGAAGGCCATCAATCTCCGGCTGTGCCATCAATTCTTTCGTATTTTCTGCTTTAACGCTTCCTCCATACTGAATATACAGGTCGTTTGCAATATCTTTACCGTACCCATCCGATAAAAAGCTTCTGATAAACGAATGGACTTCATTAGCCTGTTCCGGTAAGGCAGTTTTCCCTGTACCGATGGCCCATACAGGCTCGTAAGCAATCACAATGTCCTTTATGTGATCGGTATTAATCCCCCGCAAACCTTCTTTTAGTTGATTGTCAATCACATAATTTGTTCTTCCATCCTCTCTTTCATGTAACGTCTCTCCAATACAAAAAATCGGTTTTAAATTGACAGACAGCGCTACTTTTATTTTGGCATTGATAAAAGAATCGGTTTCATGAAAGATATGCCTTCGTTCAGAATGGCCTATAAGCACGTGGGTACAACCGATTTCTTTTACCATCAAAGCGGAAACTTCGCCTGTATATGCGCCGTTTTTTTCACTATGAATATTTTGTGCTGCTACGCAGATACCGCTATCTTCTAATGCTTCGCAAATATCTTTCAAGAAAACAGAGGGCGGGCAAATGCCACAAATAATCTCTTTTTTATCATGCAACGTCTTTCTGAGTGATTGAGCAAAATCCACACCTTCCATAAGTGTGAGATTCATCTTCCAATTTCCTATGATAAAAGGGGTTTTTTTCATTGCTTTAGAATTATATCCTTATTAATCACACTTTGGAAACGATCCCAATATTTTTATATCAGAACATTTTTTAGACACTTCCTTGAGAGCCTTCTGAACAATTTCGTTTGATACATATCCCTCAAAATCCAGGTAAAAACAATATTCCCATGCTTTTCTCTTTGTGGGCAACGACTCTATGTTGGTAAGATTAATATTATAGGCTTTAAAGGGCTCCAGCATTTCCAGCAGCGCACCAGGGCGATTTTTTATATAACACATCACTGCCGTCCGATCTTTTTCACTTGGCGCGCCATATTCTTTGCTTAAAACAAAAAATCTCGTTATATTATTTGGATTGTCTTCAATGTTTTTAAAAAGAATATTCAATCCGTACTTCTGCGCCATCTCTGCATTGGCAATTACCGCGCCATGCCTCCCCTCTTTTCCTGACTTTTCAGTCTCCGCAACAACACGAGCAGCCTCGGCGCTGCTACTGACTTCCATTAATTCAGCATTGGGAAGATTGCTTGCCAACCAATTTTTACATTGTGACAAAATCTGTGGTTTCGAGTATACTTTCTTTATATCTTCTTTCGCACAATTTGCCATTAAATTGTGATGAATCGGCAAAATAATCTCGGCACACACCTTGACGTCGGATTCTACAAACATATTTAATGTCTCTCGTATCCCGCCCTCCGAAGAATTTTCAACGGGCACAATCCCGTAATCGCTCCTCCCGGCCACAATATCTCTAAAAACATCGTCAATGCCTCGTACCGGAACGTACTCAACCGATGAGCCAAATTTTTGTCTGGCAGCAAAATAACTAAAGGTTCCTTCCGGTCCAAGATATGATACCTTGATATCTTTTTCCAATATTAACGAACCTGCCATCAACTCACGGTATATAGCCATTAAACAATCGTTAGTCAAAGGGCCTTTGTTTTGCGAGGTAATTCGCGAGTATACTTCTTGCTCCCTGTTAGGGGCATAGACCTGTGTGCGATTTTGTTTTTTGATCTCACCGATCTTCAACACTATATTTGCCCTTTCATTCAGTAACTTCACAATCTTTGAATCCAGTGCATCAATTTCCTTTCTTAAATGGGCTATATTCATAATGAATTTCAGTTAATTCCTGCTCTCACTTTATTTCATGTTTAGTTCTTGCCAACAAAGCAGTTAGACTTAAATATTTGGAGTTAAATTTATCAGAATTCGCTGCAAGAGTCAATAAAATTAAGTTATTTCATTTTTTAATTGACTGTAAATAAAAGGTTGGTAAAATAATTTAAAATGGCATATTTTTGTTGTTCTAATATTTTGTAAAAAGGTATGTTATGACGAAATTTGTCATAGCTATCTTACGTTCTTTGAAGTTATCTGGTATTTTAATTAACCTACCTAATTTTTCTCACGGTATTTTTTATATTTAACATTTTTTAAGTTAGGTATTCATACGCTATCTTCGTTGTATTAAGTCTTTATTTGAAAGGAAGATATATATGGTAGGTGGACGAATCAAAGGATCTCAACAAAGAATCGGTATATTCGTTGATGTCCAAAATATGTTTTATTCAGCAAAGGCGTTACACCAATCAAAAATCGATTATAGTAAACTTTTACTGGAAATTGTAGGTGACAGAAATCTCATTCGTGCAATTGCATATGTTGTACAAAAACCCGATGTAGATCAGTCCAGTTTTACCGATGCATTGAGCCGCTTAGGATACGAAATTAAATCGAAGGAACTTCGATTGAGACCTGACGGTACGGCAAAAGGTGATTGGGATATGGGTATTGCTATTGACTCCATCGCAATCGCACCAAAGCTGGATACCGTGGTGCTGGTTAGTGGAGATGGGGACTTTGCACCACTTGTGGAGATGTTGAAAGCACACGGCTGCAGGGTTGAAGTTGTTTCATTCAGACGCAGTACAGCCATAGAGCTTATTAATGCTGCTACAAAATATACTGCCATAGAAGAATCGATGTTGTTTAAAGAAAAAAAGTTTCAAAAAAATGATACTCCAAACGAATAGTCGCACAAACCCTGAAAAACTTAGTGAGTGTCAATCGGCAATAGGATATACTTTTAACAATACTGCGGTACTTGAAAAGGCGCTGACCCACACCTCATGTAAACTGGAAAATAATTTTTCTAATGAGCGGTTAGAATTTTTGGGGGACGCTATATTGGGTATGATCATTTCAGACTATCTTTACAAGACATTTCCGCAGTGTAGCGAAGGTGAGTTAACAAAGATAAAATCTGTGGTAGTAAGTCAAACGACACTTGCCAAGGTAAGTTTGGAAGCGCATTTAAAAGATTTTCTTTCCGTGGGAAGGGGTTTAAACGACCAGAATTTTTTCCCAAAATCTTTACTTGCGAATGTATTTGAAGCGGTAATAGCTGCTATATATCTCGATGGTGGCATTGAACCTGCATACAATTTTACCGTAAAATATTTAACAAAAGAGATTGATATTGTTTGCAAGGACCAACACGAGAAGAATTATAAATCTATTCTTCAGCAATACAGTCAAAAGGAATATGGCGTTACACCGAATTATCGGGTCTTGCAACAAATCGGTCCAGATCATGGAAAGTCGTTTGAAGTAATCGTGTTAATAAAAGGCAATAATTATGGTAGAGGCTGGGGCAAAAGCAAAAAGGCGGCAGAGCAATTTGCCGCAAAAGAGACACTGAAAATTCTCGCCCCTGACTTAATTCATGAAAATGATGATAAATCTGACATTTAATGTTATGAAAGGAGTTCCATTATGGTAAAAAAGATAAACAAAAAGAAAATAGTTGGTATCTGTCCGGTAAGTATGATAAAAACGAAGTGTCCTAGTATCAGAAAAACAAGACAAATCCGTGTCAGGTTATTAACATTACAAAGAGAAAAGAACATTGATATCGATCGGGTAATAAAGCTTCGGGCAGCATTAAAAGAAAAGAAAAAGAGGGGAATTGCCGTGGATTGCGAAACCTGCAACTTTAACACAACGAAAGGCGCAACGGCTTCTGTTTCCCAATAATTACAAGGGCAACAAAACTTTTCTTCTATAAAAAACATCCGGAGTCGCAGATTGAATGACAACGCGGCTACTGGTAATAGTATGAAAAACAGAGAAACTTACAGCTACTCTTTAATTAGGCCTTCGGCGACTTACCCCCCCTTTTTCCCCCGTAAACGGGGAGATTATGGGGGGGTGTTTGAAATTCCTTAACATTAAAATACTCTTAGAGTACAATTTTGTTTTTGAAGATAAATTGCGCTATAAGTGTTTAATCCGCAGTGCTAAATACTTCCTGCTCTTGATATGGATAGTTTAGGAGTTGGTTCAATTCTGATGTGAGAGCGTTAATTTCATCTTCCTTTAAATTTGTATTAAGCACACTGAATTCCCGGTCTTCCCTTGGATAATAGAGGGTAATACTCTCTTCGTTATCTTGTCTTTTCAAAGATTTTAGCTTGAACACCTTTTTCCGTATCAGGTAAAGCGCCAGCACGTATCTGAGATTTTTCTGGTGAATTTTGTTGTTTCCTTCCAATTTAACAAACATATCTAATAAAATTTCTGTATTTATCTGCATCTGCGCAGGTTTATCCTTCCGCGGCGTCTTTGTCTTCCAAAACGAAAAGAGTCCCTCTTTCTTGCCATTATCCCAGCACGGTATGCAAAAATCTTTGCGGATAAAGGTATTGTTTTCATCAAAAAGCGCTGAATAGTATTCCTCTTCTTCAGAGAACTCCTTATTACAAAGAATACATCCGTTTGAACTCCTTTTTATTTCCCATTCCATGACCAACCTCGACACCTGAAAATTAAATCATCATTCTTTCTATAACGCGTTCTTTTGTCTCTTCGAAAAATAACTTAGCCTTCTTTTCAGCATGGTTTATCTCGTTTCTTACCTTGCTGACAAGATTTTGGTTCCTGATAGCAGCAAGATTTGTCTCCACATTTAATTTTGCACTTTGGAATGCCGCATCTGCCAGATAACATGCTACTCCAACCTCAGAAATGAGATTAGGATTTGCGATATCCACTAATTCCCGTGTCCGTTCTGACACACGAAGGCAACACATCATAGTTTTTAAAGGAACTTCCATTGCAACAATAGCTGCATTTTGTATTGCTTCAGACCGTTTAATCTTTTCTTCTCCGGTCGATTTAGGCAATCCGTATGCATTAATAACCTCACCATAGGCTTTAATATCTTCTTCCATCAGAGACAACAAAGTTTCCCTGCTCTTTTCGCACTTCTCAAGCACCTTTTTCAGTTGAGCATCGTGTTGTTTAAATTTCTCCTTGCCTACAGTCAAGTTTGCCGCCATTGAAGCCATCGTAGTTGCTAATGCACCTGCAAGTGCCGCCATACTCCCGCCGCCTGGCGTTGAAGTTCCGGCGGCAGCATCCTTCAAATACCTTTCTAAAGGTTCGTTTCTATACACAAATATATATCAATAATATCACCCCTGAATAATAATTTCCGTGTTCGATGTTACAAAATCATAGAGTTCTTCCACATCGCTATTTAACATTCTGATACAACCATTTGATGAAGCCGTACCTATTGTTTCAGGTTGTGTTGTGCCGTGAATCCCGTATCCATGCAAGTCTGGCTTGTCTTTGAAACCTATCCACCGCGAGCCAAGAATATTTTCTTTATGTCCATAAGGAAATACACCCCCGTTCGGTGAGTACCATACAGGATCTTTCATTTTATTTTTTACTTCAAATGAACCCACCGGCGTTTTGTTATTTTTCCCTATTGCTATGCGATACTGCTTCACGTAATGATCATTCAGCAACAGTGTCAGGGTAAAGTCACTCTTGCTGATCATTATCTTCGTCTTTCCATTTATTATCTTTAATTGGTCGCCGATGTTTAATCGAGTGGGCACAATGCCATTAATTTTCATAATCAGTTCATAGTTTGTGTTAAACTGTTTAGCGATTCTTGCAAGGACATCACCCGGCTGAACGGTATACATTGTGGCGTCCGGGGAAGGTAAAGGCGAGAAGATGAGTTCTTCATTCAATTTGTCCAACAGGTCCTTTATTTCTTTTTGTTTTTCTGATATTTTCTTATTTATAAAAAAATCTGACAGGGCATTTCTTGCCTCATATTTTTTCCCCTCTTGTAAATACCTGTCGATAATGTCTGAACTGAACGATTCCTGTTTTTTTGTTACTGATTTTTCAATAGGTTTGAATTTCTCCACATCTTTTTTAGTTCCTGTATTCAGTTCATCTGAGCGAATGATAATATCTTTTTTATAAATAACGACTTCTTCCTCATTTTTTGCTAATAAAAATGGTAAGTTCTGGCTACCTTCTTTAGACACTTCAGAATCGGGCATGCCGGCATATATGGCAATACCGGCATTAAACAAAACAGGAAGCGCATATAAACCGAAAACCAATATGAATGAATTTTGAATTGTTTTCATGAATGGGAATTAATATCACACCTGCATGGTATTGTCAAGTCAAAAGAAAAACATCTTATTTCAATACGTTGATAACGATAGATACACGATCGTTATATCTGTCGCCTTGAATGTCCTTTATCAAAGGTTTGTTATTTCCGTATCCGATGGTAACCAATCTTTTCAAAGAAATTTTACCTTTGCCGTGTAGATAACCGGCCACAACTTCCGCACGATCCAGGGCAAGTTTCCAGCTGTTATTGTATTCTTTTGAAGGTACAAAATTTTTCCTCGTATGCCCTTCTATAACTAGGGAACAGGGTCTTTCTCCAATTAAATCGATCAACTTATTCAAGGAACGCCTTCCCTCAGAAGACAGGGTAGTATCATTTTCATCGAAGTAGACAACCACGGCCGCCGGTATTTGCTCCTCTTCTTTGTCAAAGAGATCGATTCCTTCATTATCACTCTCTATAGTCTCACTTTTTTTATCAGAATAAATGTACTTCATCTTTCGAATATCCTCTATTGCCCCTGCATTCCAGCTGGGTAACACTCCACCCATACCTAAAGTTATACTGCTTCTGCTTACTGATTTTTTAAACTCTTCAATAAACTCCTTTTTCTTTTCTTCAGTGAAATTCACCTGAAATATTATAAAAAAAGCTAATAATATCGTTATCACAGAGCCATACGAGGTCCAAAACAGATCGGGTGTACCGGAAGCGGATAATTTCTTCTTCTTATGATGAGACGACGAAGACATTGTTCAATATACGCAAGAAATGTTTAGTGTTATTTTTTAAATATCATAATGTTGATCAGATTCTCTTCGTTCTCATCCACAACATGATATCCGGATATTGCTATCTTTTGTGGTTCAATATCCTCCCTCGTTACCAAAAAAGCACAGATATTGGATGCCCTGTCTACCGATAAGTTATCTTTTTTTATAAATTCCCCATTTGGCTTAAGGGATCTTCTTACATTGGCATCAATTACAATTTTACCGCGAACCATTCTCAATATAATACCCAATTTGCCAAAAAGTTCATGTGCCTCTTTTCTTAATGTGGACTCGCCTTTTTCAAAACACGAGTCTACAGGTATTTTTATCTTACATCCTATCTTCACATCCTCGATATCAATATATTTTGCCAACCCGCCTTCATTAATAAAGTTTGATATGTAATAATACATCTCTTCAGAACGTATTGGTTTTTCAGTTTCGATTTGCCTTTCAGTTTCTGAAGCTTCCAACATCTCAAGATCTTTTTCATAAAGGGCTTCTAACGGCTTTTCACCACCGTTCAACAAAGATTCTCCACCTCTACCGGAGAAGGGTTTATCATTCTTTTCCATCGTGCCTTCATCAAAGACACCGGAAAAGCGATCAGCCCAATAGGTAGGATCGAAAGATTCCTCAATCTTAGGAATATCCTCCTTGTATTTATCCACGTTGATCGTAGCAAAACTAATCATCATTACAAAAAAGGCTACGAGTAACGTAATTAAGTCGCAATACGTAAGTAGCCATACGGGACCACCGTGACCTCCTGAAGAGCCGCCGTCTTCACTCATGATGATTTTTCCCTCTCCTTAGAAGCCGCGGATAATGCGCTAGCCGCCTTTGGTTGCAGGAAGGATTTTAGTTTATCCTCTGTTATCATGGGAGAGTCGCCCTTTTGAATGGAAACTACTCCTTCCAGGATAATTTCTTTCAGATAAAGTTCCTTCTTGCTTAAAGTATCCAACCGTCCGGCAAGGGGCAGTAAGATAAGATTTGAAAAGGTAACACCGTAAAATGTGGCAATAAAGGCCACAGCCATAGCTTCTCCGATATGCGACGGGTCGTCGAGTTTTCTCATCATTGCAATAAGTCCCAACACAGTTCCAACCATGCCAAAGGCTGGAAATATGGTGCCTGCAAATTCAATAATTCCCTTGCCCGTGGCATGTCTTTGCCGAACATTATCAATCTCCGTCCCCAGAACCCCCCTCAGGGTATCTGAGTCAGAACCATCCACCAACAATCTTATCGACTTGACCAGAAAATCGTCATTATCGATCTTTTCGATTTCCTTCTCCAGCCCTAAAAGACCTTCGCGACGACTAATCTTGCAATATTCAACAAACTTTTTTATCAATTCTTCAGGCAACCCAATCTTTACAAAGACACTTTTTTTAGCTACAGCGATTGCACCCATTATCATGGGGATTGGGTATCGTATAATCGTTGCAGCCAGCGTCCCCCCCACAGTAATCATGATTGCCGGCATGTTAATATATCCCGGTATCGATGAAGCACCACCTTCAAATATGATTGTCACCAAGATTAATGCACCACCAATTATCATTCCAATCATTACGCCCGGATCCATATGCTTCAAGACTCCTTATGAAATGAGGGTTATTTAAAATCAGGACTTTTTGAATCTCTATGTAAGAATTTCAATGGTGCGAGAAGTTATAAAACAAGGCAGAAATACCCTATCATTCCTGAACCCGTTTTAACACCTGATTACGGCACAATTAAAAGCAAATAATATGCCTCGTTGTTCCAAGTTACTTTTAAAGGATAATCTGGCTAGTTGTTATTGGAGAGGTAAGTAGTTATATTTACGATATATACAAGTGAACTATTTAGATATCGGTTAACTACTCAAGACTTATTCAAATGTCTTTGCATGAAAAGAGAATTGGAAAGAAATATTCATCGTGGTTTTTTTGTACTTTTCGTAGGAATTTTAAACAAGACGTACGTAAATATCCCGTGCAATTGCACCGTCAATGGCAATTTGTGTCTCGCCCATCTGGATAACATACGTTGGTTGCCTTTGATGAAGCCGGATTTGAACGCCAGGCAATAAACCCATGGAGGACAGTCTGTCAAGCCGCTCATGATATTTTGTTACGATGTAAGACACTTTTGCCGTATCCCCCGATCTCATTTCTGATAACGGCATCACAACAGGTCTTATCTCTTTATTCGCCTTTTCACAACACTCTCCCGGCGGTATAGCCTTTCCATGCGGACAGGTTACCGGATGCCCCAACAAAGTGCATATACTGGCCGTTACTTCCTCGTCCAGGATATGCTCAAATTTGCATGCGCTGGAATTCATGGCATCTTCTTTCACATCCAGGACATCATTCAGCAACCTTTCGGCAAGTCGGTGTCTTCTGATAACTAAGCGTGCATCTGCCCTGCCTTTTTTGGTAAGTGCTACTTTGTTGTCTGTTATGGTTACATAATTCTCGTGAATGAGGCTATTCAAGATCTGTTCAGATGTGGGAAGATGTATCTTTTTTATTAATGGATCTTTTTCGACTGTTCCCCTATCTTCTTCTATTGTCCATATCAATTCCAAAATTTCTTCCTGACTGGGCTCGGTCATAATTAAGTCTTTCTCCCTTCCATCAAGTCTATCCTAAAAAGATATTGTGGCCTCTTGACCCATAACACAAGCAGCATGACTATCATTACTAAACCACCGCCAAGCAAATCGATTTCTTTATGGTAAGCACCGAATGATATAATTTTCGATATGAATTCTGTCAATATAATCCCTGACACAAAGGCAAGCAATGAAAATAAAATTTTATTCTTCGTAAGCCAACTTTTCGTATCGCGGAGGAGAACCTCCTGTCCGATTTCAATTCCGTTTATCGCGGCCACTTTTATAATATCATGTACGCCCATCTTCTTCGGACAGGCAGCGCAACTCACGCACAGGGTATTTTCTTTGATAATACACACCTCTGCAACCTTACCGGAAATCGACATTACCTTCGCCCGTATTTCCATCCTTAAATTATTGTAAAATAAGTCTTAAAATACCACCGATAAGTATAGAATATGGCAATATAAATGCAAACATGAGAAATGCATTTTTTACTCCCTGCTCTTTGATCATCACCAAAAAATTGGCAAGACACGGGATAAACAGAGTAATCACGACGAGCGATACTAATAATTGCCTGGGATCAATACCTGCGGTTCCCCCTTTTTCTTCAAGTGTCTTAAAAATACTCACGGCGCCATAATCCCTTCGCAAAAATCCCAGGATAAATCCGTGTGTCGCTTCTACGGGCAGCCCCAAAAAATTCCTGGTAATTGGCGCACCCATTCTTTCCACAAAAGTCAACACCCCAAGTTTTGTCGCCACAAATAATGCAAGGGTACCAAGCATAAATAAAGGTACGGCCTCCTTTAAAAACCAGCTGATCCTATAAAATGTCTTGATAAAGATATTCGATAATTTCGGCATCCGGAATGGGGGTATCTCCATTAAGAAATCAGACGGAGCCCCTGGTAAGACCTTGGATGATAAATAGCCAACAAAGAGAAGCTGCGTACCGATGACGAAAACGTAAATGGCAAAATAGATGCCTGAAACTCTGCCTAATACACTTGCAATAACTCCGAGTTGTGCAGAGCATGGGATAGCCAGCGCCAGTAACAAGGTGGCAATGATCCTCTCCTTTTTTGTATTGAGGATACGGGTTGTCAAGGTTGCCATAGTATCACAACCAAGACCCAACACCATCGGAAGGACAGCCTTCCCATTCAACCCTATTCGTTTAAATACCTTATCCACCATAACCGCAAGACGTGGGAGATAGCCGCTGTCCTCCATAATACCAAATGCCAGAAAGAAAAATCCCACAATGGGAAAAACGATAGCAATTGCGTAGGTAAGCCCTACCTGTATTAATCCCGACTGCTCGTTCAAAAACAATTCGAATATAATATTGTCCTTACTTATCACCTGCTGTGCAAGCAGCCCAAAATAATAATTAAGTCCCTGAAAGTTCAGATGGGTAATAACATATTCTTTTTTGATAAAGGGGATATAGAATGATATATTAAAGCCACCTGAAGGCATTAAAGCCTGACCAAATATCTTATTCTCAAAGAAATCTACGCACGTTCCTGCCCCAAACTCCCCCACCAGTTTATAAACAATCCATAAAATAATAATCAAGAGAGGAAAGGCAGCCACCGGATGCATGGTAATACGCCCCAATATCTCTGCAATCGTACTCTTTGACTTGTATTCTCTCAAATAAAGGTATAGTGAAAACCATAGAGACGATATGCAACCAACGGCAAGAGGTGTAATATGAGTCAGAATACCACCGGAAGTAAGTCTTGATGAAATGAGATACATCAAGAGTGTCATGAGCTTATAGCCTATGAAAAAAGTGGCTAATGGCACAAGAACATAAAAAAATATTTTCCGTATAACGGGGTGAGTTTCCCTTTCTTTTTTGATGGTCAGTGTCACTTTCTCAACCAGGGCATCCACGAAATTTGCCCGTTTGATGTTAATCACGTAACTCAATGGATTGCTGAAATGGCTTTGAATACCATCTCGAATGCGTTGGATTTCATCAAGAGAACCGTCTGTAAGTTTGTGCCTTAAATTTTCTTCCAGGGCATCATCACCTGATAAAAGCATTATAGACAATGCACGTTCACTCACCGTCGTATTACCCTGCAATATTTTTTGTATCTTTGAAATGCCTTCTTCAATCAAACTTCCATAATCAACATAAAGGCCAGGTATCTTTGCAATTGGTATAGAGCCAAACAACGCGCTTATTCCTACCCTATGTGTGGCAATGGTCTTTACGACAGGTACGTTCAAAATTTCCTGTAATAGATTTACATCGATATTCATACCCCTGTCTAAGAGTTCATCCCACATATTCAACGCCAGTACAATAGGCAGCCCCATTTCTGCAAGCTGGGTGGTAATCAGTAAACCACGGCGGAGATTCTTTGCATCCACTACCTGGACGATATGCTTCTTGTGCTCTTCTAAAAGCATATCCCGAGCGACACTCTCATCCTCTGAAAGGGGGATGAGGCTATTTGCGCCGGGTGTATCTACAATTTCAATCCCTCCGTCCAATCCTCTGCAAATACCCCGTGAAACCTCCACCGTTGTTCCAGGATAGTTCGACACAGTTACGTATTTTCCCGTTAATAGACCAAATATCACACTTTTCCCGACATTTGGATTTCCCACAAGGGCAACCTTATAGGTATTCACATTAGTTACAGACATTCACTCAATCCTGTTCTTTTCTTTAAATTAGGTTGGGTTTTTAAAGACAAAACCCCACGCCTTTTAGATACACAGCAAAACCAATCAAAAACAACACCCTTGCCTCTTTAATTAAAGAGGATTCTTCTTTTTTCCGTTTCTTAAGGGGAATTTCCTCAAATCCCTCTTGCTAGAAGGAGATTCAGGGGGAAGCGAATGTTTGAAGTTCTGACACAAGGCAATTGATATTGAGTCTTACTAATAAAAGTATAATGTTTTTCTAAAACAAGTCAAACTTTTTCCAGTGAAGGCACAAAGATTAAACCGGAGATGAGTTGGGTTTCC
The DNA here is from genome assembly GCA_013360945.1 of Candidatus Brocadia sp. Lineage (GTDB taxonomy): Bacteria > Planctomycetota > Brocadiia > Brocadiales > Brocadiaceae > Brocadia. The sequence goes on along the minus strand of JABWAQ010000048.1, from coordinate 2,531 downwards.
CGACAAGCAGCAGTTGCTCAGACTTGAATTCAGCAAGTTGCTTGAGAAAAGGCAGGTATTTCCATTGAATAGTATATTTCCTACTCAAGTCTTTGATCATTTGGTAATAGTTTTCATATATGGTATACAAGACATCTTTGTAATTGGGGTTGCAATAAAAGACGCGGCATCCAAGCGTTCGAAATGTCCTAATGCTGCATTGATTTTCCTTCAGAAAAGGGCAAATATTGTCCGAAACGTTAAACACCGGCACTTCCACATTGCTTGTAATAAGATTAACTTCTACGCTACTTGCATAAAGGACATGATCAAATGTGCTAAAATTGCAGCACGCCCCGCACCGATTACAACCCGGATTGAGTTGCGTTAATTCTTCTTCCAGCATCTGATAAATTCTTCTTAATTCTGAATAGAGGTTTAACTTCATTTGTTCTTCTATTGTCATACTAGCCAAAACGACTTTCGTTTATTCTTACATTTTCCTCAATATCTTTGAGAGTATGTAACTTCCCTTTATCTATGCCGGGACACGTCTTCTTTAATTTTTCCCATTCCGACTGGTTTTCGAGATTTGGTTTCCAAAAGGGGAACGTCCTGCACTGACAGGGCCTTTCCTCATAAATCTTGCAGCCATTGTCGTACATGACACAATCACCATTGCCGTATTCCAGGAGACTGAATCGATCGTTAATGCTCCTCAGATAGTTTCTGGCAAATACATTTTTTGTAATACCCAGAAATGACGATATCTTTTCAATCTCCCTTTTATTAACCCACACCACGCCAGGTTCACCCCGACAGCACCTGCCGCATCGCTGGCATTCAAATCTCAACCCGTCTTTGAACCAGGGTTGATTATCACCTTGAATATCCTTATGTTTACTCATTTTTCAGGCCATCCATGTACCATTTATGGACTCAGAAGCACTGAGCTGAACCTAGCCCATGTGAAAATTTCAAAATAAAAATGCTCCTTCATAGGGTAACAACGTGGTTGTTTGAGTGGCTATTCCGTGAGGAAGGAGTTACAAATGAAAAGAGAGTTTAGCACATTCGATGATGGAATTCAAGTATCATATGTTTAATAGGGAAACCCATGAGGCAACTAACTGTTATCCGGAAAAACTTCAATTGGCAATTAATATGATTCCACGGAAGTTCTGTAAACACAAAGGTGTGAAATTGCTCGAATACTAACTTGTCAAACCAATAGATGACGTGATCCATATCAATCGCATCCAATTTATCCACATCACCCCTTGACTTTTTTCTCAATAGATGACACCATTCACACTTGACATATCTCCTGATGTATGTCTCAAACTACCCGCGTCTATAAACAGGGGGCAAGAGTAAAAACCGTCTCCATGATGATGTTTACCATCATGAAATAGTTCCTACTGCCTACCTTGCCCCCTGTTTTACTAATCCTGTATGAAAATAAATCCCAACCCAAACACTCTCAACAACTGAAATTCATTGGGGTTTAAACAAAAAAAGCCTTACTGCAAAGATATATTAAAATCTTCGGCAGTAAGGCTATCTTTTTTACTATTATTTCCCTATAAAATTACACTAAATACTTTTTTCCGTAAGTGTTGTACCTTCCTTGTACAATTAAAGACCCTTTACTTTGCGCCCCCTGATCGCTCAAGGTTTGCCTTTATCGTAATGATTTTATAAATTTGTATTTATATAAAACTTTTGATGTAGTATAACGTCAGGCAGTTTACCAAAAAATAATAAATTGTCAATTGAAAAAATAAGAAAAGTTTCATCTCCAGGTTATTTAAAATTATGATACGTCTCCTTACGACAGCAATGGCAACCTGAGTAATGATGGCATCAGCACGCATGCCCATGATGAAGAAAACCTTCTCATTCATGTCATTAAGCAATTCCAACGCTACGACGTTCGGTCAATGATAACACGATGCCTCCAGCCGCCGCCGTGACGGACGAAGCAGGGAACGTCACAGCGCGTTACAGCACGACGCCCGTAGTTGCGCGACCATCATTGCCGGACAAGTGATCACCGTGCCACCAAACCTCCGGGGCACACTCCACAGCGCCATTGACAACCCGTATCTGTTCACCAGGCCCAATTAGATGAGAAAACAGAGATTTACTACTACATGGCAAGGTATCACGATTGCGTGAAGTGGAGGTTCTTGCAGCGGGGTACAATGGGGTATGTTGACGGTTTTAATCTCTATGGGTATGTGTCTAGCGTGAGTTTATTACAAATGAAGGCCAAAAGCATTATAAGGCCAATATAGTCCATGGGTTAGGCAGGGTGTTAGTTGTATACACTAACACCCTGTAATTTCGGGCGATTCTTGTGGAAATCCTTAATTCCCAACGCATTCATTATCAGGGTTTCTTCATCAGACGTTTCTTCCAGTTTATAGGTAGCCTTGACTAGCTGGTAGGAAGGAGGCGGAACCGCCTCCAACCCCCAATCGTCGCCAGATACTTAGGACAACGTAACAAAGTATCCTTTTAAACCATACGTTTTTCTCGTAGTTAGC